>NZ_JASJVE010000007.1:0-230591 GCF_036346185.1 Pseudomonas sp. 10C3
GTGGTAATCCAGCCGGAGCGTAAAACCTGCTCGACGGCGGCAATTTCTTCGTCACCGATACTCGGGCGGGAAAAGGGGAGAAAGCTCTGGCTCATGGCATTCCTACGTGGGCAGCGTGTCTTATGTACATATACTAACAACTTATGCAGAAAGCCGAACTCTGCATTTACTTCATTGAAATCGCTTGCACGCTCATCAGACGTAGCTGTTGAGCACCCAACGGGCGAGCGTGGATTTAGAAGCGTGCTTGCGGTCGAGGTATATACACACTTCTATCACGTCATCAAGTTGCTTTTGAAGGTGGGATTTCCGCAAAGTCACTCAGTAACATCTACTCGTAGTGCCAAGCGCAAAGATAATAGGTTCCCCAAGACTAACGGTATGAAATCAGTGAGTTTTTTGCAAGAAATATCGGCTTACAAATGCAGGGTCGAGTTTGCTCGTCATGGCGTTGGTCCGTATGCGCGTCGAGTCGCCAGCCCTGGAGCGTCGGGGTTATGTAAGTGCAATTGCTTTTTATTCAGCACTGACGGCCAGTCCTGAGCATTCATAGTGTCCAGTGCTGTTGTGTTCTTGAGGTGAGTCGACACAGGGCCAAGTCGGGGCGGGTCTTATTTGAATAAAACCCGCTATGAACAACGCCCTGTTCAGCGTTTCGTCCAGGTTGTAGGTCGCGAAAAAAATCAGGCTCGGCGAATAGGCTCTTGCTGCGCAGCTGAACCAATGCTGTACGACATGCACTCGGTGCAAGAAAACGTTTGGATACCTGAACTTATCTGACTTTTCTGCCTCTCATGCCGGTAGCCATTGATCGCGGCAGCCTGATAAGCTCGCGGCTTTACTCGTTTGCCCTATTGGCGCATGAACAAGGAATTAGTATGAAACAGCATCGGTTGGCGGCGGCGGTAGCCCTGGTAGGTCTGGTACTCGCGGGTTGTGACTCGCATACCAACGTAGAGCTGAAAACCCCGGCGCAAAAAGCTTCTTACGGTATCGGCTTGAACATGGGCAAAAGCCTGGCTCAGGAAGGTATGGATGATCTGGACTCCAAAGCGGTAGCCCAAGGCATCGAAGACGCCGTCGGCAAAAAAGAACAGAAGCTCAAGGATGATGAGCTGGTCGAAGCCTTTGCTGCCCTGCAAAAGCGGGCTGAAGAGCGTATGGCCAAAATGAGCGAAGAGTCGGCAGCCGCCGGCAAGAAATTCCTGGCAGAGAACGGCAAGCGTAAAGAAGTGATCACCACCGCTTCCGGTCTGCAATACGAAATCATCAAGAAAGCCGATGGCCCTCAGCCTAAGCCGACCGACGTAGTGACTGTTCACTACGAAGGCAAGCTAACTGACGGCAAAGTCTTCGACAGCTCCGTTGAACGCGGCAGCCCGATTGATCTGCCGGTAAGCGGCGTGATCCCTGGCTGGGTTGAAGGCCTGCAACTGATGCACGTTGGCGAGAAAATCAAACTCTACATCCCTAGCGACCTGGCTTACGGCGCGCAAAGCCCAAGCCCGACGATCCCTGCCAACTCCGTTCTGGTCTTCGATCTGGAACTGTTGGCTATCAAGGATCCTGCCGCTGCAGCAGCAGAAGCTCCTGAAGAGCCAGCCGCCAAGTAATTGAGCGCACTGGTTTGAGCACAACGCCCCGCTTTGACGGGGCGTTGTTGTTTGTGGCGTTTGGACGCGAACGGATCCCCTCTGACGCAGTCGTAATACCATTAGCGGACTGACTATTGCTGGCAGATTGTAGGACGATCGATTGCGACCCCCTGCAATGCGGTGGGGGTAACTTCAGTCAGGCCCCAAGTCAACGAATTTGTCGTATTTTTAATGTGAGTAAAAAACGCCCGATTTGAGCCAAAGCCCTACAGCGCGGGCGTCTCAGGCCTGAAAATAGGGTCTGTTCACAAGGTTATCCACAACTTGTGTGGATAACATTTTGTGCAGCATAGTGGTGACACCTGTTGCAACCTCCGTTGGGAGCGATCATGAAAACACCTTGGAATTTGATTCGTTTTTTACCCATGGCTCAGCGCTTGCTCAGTCGTGGGCGTTTGCCAGCCTTGATCTTTGCTGTTGCACGCAAGGGCGCCAGGCAGGGTGACCGTTTGGGTAAGCTCAAGGATGACCTGCGCTTGCTGCAGGCCCTGTGCCTGGCCTATTGGCGCGGTGAGTACCGAGCTGTCAGCCCCAAGGCGATGCTCTCGGTGGT
This sequence comes from Pseudomonas sp. 10C3, assembly GCF_036346185.1. Classification (NCBI taxonomy): domain Bacteria; kingdom Pseudomonadati; phylum Pseudomonadota; class Gammaproteobacteria; order Pseudomonadales; family Pseudomonadaceae; genus Pseudomonas; species Pseudomonas sp. 10C3. Next base: position 2,209 of record NZ_JASJVE010000007.1, read on the forward strand.
GGCGGGGTTGATGTATTTCCTCAGCCCGTTCGATGCCGTGCCGGACTGGATACCCGGGATCGGCATGCTCGATGACATCGCAGTGCTGGCTTGGGTCATGAAAAGCCTGGAAAGTGAGCTGAATGCCTTTCGAGCGTGGCGAGCCAGGCAGGCACCGGAGAAACTTGTCGTCGTCGAACGATTGCCCGCAACACCGGAGCTCCTGGTGCTAGAGCATCGCAAACCCTGAAGCGCACGGATTTATGGGGGTTATCGTTGTCTTGAGCGGTCGCTTGTCGATTCAGAGGACGCAAGGTGCCTCTGTCCGCTGTTAAGATATCAACACAGGGAAAAAGCCTACTCGCAAAGTGTTGTAGTCCTACAGGGGGTTTGTATGGATCTTCAGATAATTACACGTGATGGAGAGCCAGAGTACGCAGTTTTGCCTTGGGCTCAGTATCAGGCTCTGCTCAAAGCGGCCGGGATCTCGGACACAACCGTTCAACACTCGCCGCAACCGCCTGAGGTCGCGCCTGTCGATCATCCCGGCTTTGATCAGTTGGGTGCCTTGCGCGCCGCCAAAGGCCTGGAAGTTGCGCAGTTGGCGCGTGCAGTCGGGATAAGTCCGTCGTATCTGGACTTGATCGAAAGTGGCGAGCGATTGCCGGATGCGGCCATTCGCCGAAGCCTGGCCTGGGAATTGGGTGTCCCTGGCTGGGGGGGTGAGTCATGAGTGTGCGCATCAGCCGTCTGCACTGGGAAGGGCTGTTGACTGAGCTGGATCAGGCGCGCCGGCAACGGCATCTATTGACCTACCGTGCTTTACTCGAGCGGTTGCAACTTCCCAGCCCCGCGATGCTTACCCTTACTGCCGCACTTGAACACTTGGCAGCGTTGGATGCTCGCGCCGAACAGCCGTTGCGTAGTTCGTTGGTGATCAGTCAGGGCGCGAGTCGTTTGCCGCGTACTGGCTTCTTTGAATGCGTCGAACGGCTTGGGCGATTCTCGGGCCCTTCCGACGGCGTAGCCGCAGCGTCATGGCATGCTTCTGAAGTGGCGCGGGTCTTTGAATACAGCTATCCGGAGAGCGTGTGAATCCAAGTCTGTGGCGTTTACGAGTACGATTGAGCTACTTGCTGGCTCGGCGGTTATTCCATTGGTCGTGGTTCGTGCAACAACCTCGAGGCTGGCAATGGCTCGAAGGTCAATTCTCGCGTATGGCGAATCTGGGAGATGTTGGCGCTCAGAGCTTCTACGGCCATATCCTGACGTTTCGCGGTCAAGGTTTGGGTGCTCGCGAGGAAGGCGTGCGTCTGTTGCGTCTGGCCGCGTTGGGGGGTGATGGCAAGTCGGCTTACCAGCTCGGCGTGTTGAGCCTGGCGGGTGACACACGCAAGGCCCCTGATGCTGTCGATGCCGCTCAATGGTGGGGCATGGCAGTCGAGGCCAGGCATCCACTGGCGGCCATCAAACTGTCGCAGTTGTACCAACAGGGCGGCCCCGGCTTACCCCCCGATCTGGATCGTGCCAAAGCGTTTCAGGCCCATACCCGGTAGTTGGGTATTTAGCGTGCCAAAAATGCTTCGCAGTCCAGTGTGTCGATGACGTGCACGCTGGGGCCTGCAACGTTCTTTGCGTGGTGCTTGGCTTGTGACGCCATTTCTGCGAGTTGACTGGCATCCAGATCCGCACAGGCATCGGGGTGCAGGTGGACGACGCCTATGGACAGCGATAACAGTGCGAAGTCCTGGCGCTGGCCCTGACGATTGAGGGCAGTGAAACAGCCCGACTCCAGATGCTCGGCTCGATAGAAGCGCCGACACTGATTCTGAAAATCATCTAGCAAAAGATTCAGGCGTTTGCGCCAGTCTTCGGAGCCCAGGACCATCAAGAAATCATCACCGCCAATGTGTCCGACAAAGTCGCGGCTCGGGTCGATCCGGTCGTTCAGGCACTGCGCCAGGCAGAGCAATACCTCGTCGCCACGTCCGTAGCCGTAGATATCGTTGAACGGCTTGAAACTGTCGATATCCACGTAGCAGATCATTGACTCCTGGCCCTGTTGCAGCAGGCGGGTCAGGCATTGCTGGATCGGCACGTTTCCGGGCAATAAAGTCAGCGGGTTAGCGTAGCGAGCTTGCTGTATTTTCAGTTCAGTGATCAGTTTCAGCACGTCAATCACCCGCCCAAGACCCAAGTAGCAGCCATTGAGGGTGATGATGAAGTCCTCTTCAATACGCTGCCGGGCGCGACTGGTCAGCAGGCGGCTGACCTGCTGCAAGGACTGGTTCAGCTCGACAGCAAGAAAGTCGTCGCTCATCAGGCGGCTGATCGGTTTGCGCGCGAACAGGTCGGTAGCGAAAGGCTTTAGCAGAGCCTCGGACAATGAGTGCCGATGCACGATACCGCAGGGTTGCGACTGCTCGTCCAGCACTGCCAGGGAGTTGAGGTTGGCTTGTTTGCGAAAGTACTCAAGGACGGCGGCGGTCGGTGTGGACTGATTGACTGCGGGTTGTTCGTTGAGCAGAGCGCTCAGGTCGCAGGCGTCTTCGTTCAACGCCGGTACCGTCGGATCGAGCTTGGGTAACAGCGCGCGGGCATCACGCGGTGGATGTTCTTGCGGGCGACAGAGCAGATAGCCCTGAACCAGATCCACGCCCATGTCGATCAGCACCGCGAGCTCTTCCGGCAGTTCAATGCCTTCAGCGATCACAATCGCTCTGGAGGCCTTGGCCATCTGCAGCATGGAACCGACGAACTCGCGCTTGACCGCATCCTGATGAATGCCGTCGATAAAGTGTCGATCAATTTTTACGTAGTCTGGGCGCAACTCCGACCACAGGCGCAGGCTGGAATATCCCGCACCCAAGTCGTCCATGGCGATGGAAAAGCCCATGTCCCGGTAGTGATGCAGTGCGTTGTACAGCAGCTCGAAATCTTCAGTGGGTGTCTGCTCGGTCAGCTCGATCACCACCTGGCTGGGAGAAATGCCGTAGGCGTTCAGCAATTCCAGGGTACGACCTGGCGGGTGAGCCGGTTCCAGCAGCGACTCAGGCGAAACGTTGAGGAACAGCTTGCCCTCAAGTTTCTGTTCGCTGAAACGTCGACAGGCACATTCTCGCGCAGCCAGTTCCAGCTCGCTGAGCCGCCCAGCTTGGCGGGCCACTGCGAACAAGCTGATGGGCGAATGCAGGGGGCTGTTGGACGGGCCTCGGGTCAAGGCTTCATAGCCGAGAATCCGGCGGTCCGACAGCGACAGTATCGGTTGGAACAAGCTGTGCAAATCGCGTTGAGCCAGAATTGAACTCAGTGCGCTCAGCTGTTCAGTGACGGTCATGGTGATCTCTGCGCAAAAAAAAAAGGGGCTAAGCGCAATAGCGCTCAGCCCCTCTATTCCACGACAGATTGATGACTGTTTGATGACTGAATGCCACTAGAGAGCACTAAATGGCCAGCATTTTACGATCATCCATCCTGCCTTTTTACTTTTTTGCGATAGCGGCGTTCAAACTCAGGTAGTCGAGCAGGATGCGCCCGGTTTCGGCCAGGTAGGCGTCATCCTCGGGTTTGGTCTTGTCTTCTGCTGGCAGCGCGTCCTCATCTTCTTTCTTCAGCTCTTTGAGCGGCTCTTCACCTTTGGCCTTGCGGCGGGTGTTTTCCAGAGCCAACTGCTTGCCTTCGATGTCGGTGTGTTGAGCGCGACGCTCGGCTTCGTTGAGGCTAACCGTTTTTTCTGCCATCAGCTTTTGCGCCAGGAGCAAGCGGTTCTCGATGAAGACGAACTCCGGGTCCTTCGACGAGCGCTCATCATGCCGCGTCTTGAGTTGCGCGAGGAACGGTTTGAACGGATCGACGACAGGCTTGATGGCCGGTCTGATGGTGTCATACGACATGGCTTCGGGCAGCGCGCTCTCGCCGATTTCCTTGGTGTCGATGATCGACGGGTACGCGATGTCTGGCAGTACACCCTGGTGCTGGGTGCTCTGGCCGGAAACCCGGTAGAACTTGGCCAGCGTCAGTTTCAGTTCGCCATGGTTGAGCGGCTGAATGGTTTGTACGGTGCCTTTACCGAAGGTCTGGCCACCGATGATCAACGCGCGGTGATAGTCCTGCATAGCGCCGGCGAAAATCTCGGAGGCCGAGGCAGACAGACGGTTGACCAGCAACGCCATCGGGCCTTTGTAGAAAGCACCTTTGGCTTCATCTTCAAGGACATCGACCTTGCCGTCGCTGTTGCGAACCAGCACGGTAGGGCCTTTGTCGATGAACAGGCTGGTCAACTCCGTGGCTTCCTGCAACGAACCGCCGCCGTTGTTACGCAGGTCGATGACAACACCATCGACTTTGTCGGCTTGCAGTTCAGTCAGCAGTTTCTTCACGTCACGTGTGGTGCTCTTGTATTCTGGATCGCCTGCACGATAGGCCTTGAAGTCCAGATAGAACGCCGGAATTTCGATGACGCCGAGTTTGTAGTCGTGGCCATCCTGCTTGAGGTTGAGGATCGACTTCTTCGCCGCCTGCTCTTCAAGCTTGACCGCTTCGCGGGTGATCGCGACGATTTTGCTGGTCTGGTCATTAGGCGCATTGCTGGCCGGAATCACTTCCAGGCGCACGATTGAGCCTTTAGGCCCGCGAATCAGTTTAACCACCTCGTCCAGGCGCCAGCCGATCACGTCGACCATCTCTTTGTCGGCCTGGGCAACGCCGATTATCTTGTCCGCCGGGGCAACTTGCTTGGTTTTGGCGGCAGGGCCAGCCGGAACCAGGCGCACGATCTTGACGTTGTCGTTATCGCTCTGCAACACGGCGCCGATGCCTTCCAGCGACAGGCTCATGTTGATGTCGAAGTTTTCCGCACTGTCAGGCGACAGGTAGTTGGTGTGCGGATCGTAAGACATGGCGAAAGTGTTGATATAGGCCTGGAACACATCTTCGCTGCGGGTCTGCTCCAGACGCGACAGCTGATTCTTGTAGCGCTTGGTCAGCAGCTCTTGAATCGCTTTGGGTTCCTTGCCGGCAATCCTCAACCGCAGGACTTCATCCTTGACGCGTTTGCGCCACAGATCGTCCAGCTCGGCAGTACTCTTGGCCCACGGGGCATCCTTGCGCTCTACGAGCAAGGTTTCCTGGGCGGTGAAATCGAACTTGCCGACGCCCTTGTCCAGTTCTGCCAAGGCAAAATTCAGGCGCGATTTGACGCGATCCAGATAGCGCTTGTAGATGGTGAAGCCGGGATTCAGGTCGCCGCTCTTGAGAAAATCGTCGAACTGCGTGCGCCATTTGTCGAATTCGGTAATATCACCGGCCATAAAGTAGCTACGGGACGGGTCCAGCAGCTTCAGATAGCTCTCGTAGATGATGACCGAACGCTTGTCGTCCAGCGGCGGTTTGCTGTAGTGATGCCTTTTGAGCAACTCTACAACGTTAAGACTGGCAATGACCTCTTCGCGATCTGGCTGAAGGTTATCCCAGCTATTGGCTGCGAACGTATTGGCGGACAGCGGCAACACGCTGAGGCCAATGAAAAAGGCAAGCGCGGTGCTGGGGAAAAAATGCTTCATGCTGATTCGACGCGGGGACAATTGATAACGCATATTAGGCCGTCTTTGAAGTCGCCGGTTCCGTCGGATCCGGTCGCATAATGCAAAAAGCCCGTGCGTCTATAGCACCGGCTCAGTCCAGACTTACTATGGAGGCACTGTGAAGGCATTGCAAGGCGTTGACGGACATGTGGAATGGCTTGAACAACCCGGCCTGACATGTGATGTAGGGCAAGTACGCATTCGGATCGCTGCGGCGGGTCTCAATCGTGCGGATTTATTGCAGCGGGCCGGGCTGTATCCGCCACCGCCGGGAGCCAGTAAAACCCTCGGGATGGAGTGCTCCGGGGTGATCAGCGAAGTCGGTTCGGGTTCGTCCTGGCACGTAGGGGACAGAGTCTGCGCATTGCTCGCAGGTGGTGGCATGGCTGAAGAGGTCGTAGTCGACGGACGGCATGTGCTGCCGGTTCCCGAGGGCATGTCTTTGCCGGAAGCGGCAGGTATCCCCGAGGTGTACGCCACTGCATGGTTGAATCTGTTTCAACTGGCTGCATTGAAGCCGGGTGAAAAGGTATTGCTGCACGCCGGGGCAAGTGGTGTTGGTTCAGCTGGCATTCAGCTTTGCAAGGCGTTCGGCAACCCGGTATGGGTGAGCGTCGGCTCTGCCGAACGTCTGGCGTATTGCGAAGCGCTGGGGGCTCAGGGTGGGGTTGTGCGCAGCGACAACCTGGAAAGCCTGAAAGACCTCGGTCCGTTCGATGTCATTCTTGATCCGGTGGGTGCCAACTACGCGGCCTTGAACATCAAAGTGCTGAACGTTGATGGGCGATTGGTACTGATCGGTCTGATGGGCGGGCGTGAAGCGCAACTGGACCTGGCGCAAGTGCTGGTCAAGCGTGTGCAGATACTGGGTTCGACCCTGCGTAGCCGTGATGATCAATTCAAAGCGGATTTGCTCAGTGATCTGAGTCAGCACGTGTGGCCGTTGTTTGTCGAAGGACGCCTCAAGCCGCAACTGGCCAGAACGTTCCCGATCAAAGACGCCGAATCTGCCTTCGCCGAGCTGGCGACCAATCAGGTGTCAGGCAAACTGGTGTTGGTGATCGACGAAAGTCTGGTCTGACACATGGTGTGAAGTCGTTCGCTTAAGCGGCCTGCCAACCAGGCCGCTTATTCAGCCATCACTTCCAGCTATGAATCGGCCAGCTGGCCTTTTCTGCATGCTCGCGCAGTACCGGGTCCGGGTTGACGACGCGGGGGTATTGGACCTTGAGCAGCAGCGCCAGGTCATTGCGTGAATCCGAGTAGAAACTGGAGCCTTCCAGCGTCTCGCCTTCGTTTTGCAACCACTCCAGCAAGCGCGTGACCTTGCCTTCGCGGTAGGTCAGTACGCCCAATGTCGCGCCGCTGTAGACGCCATGTTTGACCTCCAGTTCGATCCCCAGTACTTCGTCGATGCCCAGTCGTTCGGCGATGGGTTTGACCAGGTGCGTGCCTGACGCCGATATCACTAAAATCCGGTCACCGGCCGCTCGATGGGCGGCGATGGCCCGGCAGGCCTCGCTGAAGATGATCGGTTCGATCACGTCTTCGACCCAAGGACCTACCAGGTGCGCGACTTCTTCCGGCGTGCGACCGGCCATGGGCTCCAGGCTGAAGGTCATGTACTCCTCCATCGCCAGTTCGCCTGCGCTGTACGCGGCCATCAGTTCATTGTTACGGCGCATGAACGACTCAGCGTCCACCCAGCCGAGTCGACCCATTTGTTCGCTCCACAAGCTGGCACAGTCGCCGTGGATCAAGGTTTCGTCCAAATCAAAAATCGCTAACGCCATTACTGCTGTCCTCTGAAATTTTGCAGCCTTCGTAACCTCTACAGGTTCTGCGGTTGTCGCTTAGGCTACTTCACACAGCGCCGACGGATCGATAGCCAAGGCCACTCGACGTCCATTGGGGTGCAAATCAGCCGCTGAACGGTTCAGTACGTCGACCACCAGTTCCACGCCTCGGGCTTCGATCCGGTAACGGATCACGTTGCCCAACAGGCTGTGGCTGCGCACTTCGCCGTCGAGGTCGCCGGTCAGGCTCAGCTCGATGGCTTCCGGACGAATCGCCAGACGGCTGTTGATCGGCCGTTGCAGCAAGCGGCTGGCGCTGTCGGCGTCGAGCAGGTTGTAGTTGCCGATAAAGCCGGCGGCAAACACGTCGATCGGCGCGGTGTATAGGGTTTCAGCATCGCCGCTTTGGACGATCCGGCCCTGGTTCATCAGGAAGATCCGGTCTGACATGGTCAGCGCTTCTTCCTGATCGTGGGTCACGAAAATCGTCGTCAGTCCCAATTCACGCTGGATCTGACGAATCTGTTCGCGCAGGTGTTTACGAATCCGTGCATCCAGCGCCGACAGCGGTTCATCGAGCAACAGCAGGCGTGGCCGGGTCACTAGCGAGCGCGCCAGCGCAACCCGTTGGCACTGGCCACCAGACAGTTGGTGCGGGTAGCGTGCGGCGAAGTCGTTCAGTTCGACCAGTTTCAGCACTTCGGCGACTCGCGTGCGGCTGTCGTCGGCGTTGACCTTTTGCATGCGCAGGCCGAACGCGATGTTTTGTTCGACGGTCATGTTGGGGAACAGCGCATAGCTCTGGAACACCATGCCGATGCCGCGCTTCTGCGGGCTGAGCGGGACAATGTCCTGGCCGTCGAGCAGGATCTTGCCGCCATCAACCGCGGTCAGGCCGGCAATACAGCGCAACAGGGTGGATTTGCCGCACCCGGAAGGGCCGAGCAGTGTCACGAACTCGCCTTTCCTGATGTCGCAGTTGATGTCGCTGAACACGGCGGTGCCGGCGTAGCTCTTTTGCAGGTGATCGACGCTGACGAAGCTCATTGGCTTTTGTCCTTGTTCATTAAATTGGCCGCCCAAGTCAGCACCAGCACAAAGAAGAAGTAGGAAACCACCAGCGCACTGGTGAAGTGACCGCTGCTGTTGCGCATGTTGTTCAGGTAGACCTGCAGGGTTTCGTAGCGCGTGCCGACCAGGATGTTGGCGAACACGAACTCACCGAACAGGAAGGAGAATGACAGCAACAACGCGACCATCAGGCCTTTGCGCAAGTTTGGCAGCACCACCAGGAACGCGGCCTGCCAGGTGCTGGCACCGAGCAGTTGCGCAGCGTCCATCAGGTCGCGCAGGTTAATCGCTTGCAGGTTGTTGGTAATCGCCCGGTACATAAACGGCAGCGCCACGGTGAAGTAGCAGCCGATCAGAATCCACGGCGTGCCGACCATCGCGAAAGGCCCGGACCCATAGAGCTGCAACAGGCCGACGGATGACACCACGGGAGGCACGGCGAAGGGCAGCAGGATCAGGATATTCATCAGCGCATCAAGCTTGGGGAAATGGTAATGCACGACAAACAGCAGTGGCAGGATCAGGACCACTGACAGCACCAGGGAGCCGACACATACCAGCAGTGACTGGCCGAATGCGTGGAGGAAACGCGGGTCGCTCCACAGTTCGACATACCATTTGACGGTAAACCCGCTGGGCAGAATGGTTGCCGACCAACTGGTGGCAATGGAGTAGATCAGCGTCCCTGCCAGTGGCAGCAACAGAATGATGAACAGCAGGTACACCACGACGCGGTGGTAGAGGACGGCGGAGCCCGGTTCAGCGCGAGACATGGTAGCTCCTCTTCAAAAGCCACTGGTGCACGAGGGTCACCAGGGTCATCAGGCCCACCAACACTACGGCCAGGGCGCTGGCCATATTCGGGTCGAGGCTGATGTCGCCTGAAACCATGGCGGCAATACGGATGGGCAGCACGTTGAAGTTGCCTGTGGTCAGGGCGTACACGGTGGCGTAGGCGCCGAGGGCATTGGCCAGCAGAATCACGAAAGTACCGATCAGCGCCGGGGTCAGCACTGGCAGGCCGATATACCGCCAGAACTGCCAGCTGTCGGCCCCGAGCAAGGCAGCGGATTCGCGCCAGTCTTCGCGCAAGGCGTCGAAGGCCGGGTAGAGCAGCAGCACACCCAATGGAATCTGGAAGTAGGTGTAGAGGATGATCAGCCCGGTTTTCGAATACAGGTTGAAGTCCTCAATGATCCCGGCTTGCTTGAGCATGATTGTGATACTGCCGTTGAATCCCAGCAGGATGATGAAGGCGAAGGCCAGCGGCACACCGGCGAAGTTGCTGGTCATGTTGGCGAAGGCGTTGACGAAGTTACGCAGTCGCGAGTCGACCCGACGCAGGGAGTAACTGCCCAGCACGGCAATGATGATTCCGAACACGCTGGACCAGAAGCTGATCTCCAGGCTGTGCTGGATCGCTTGCAGGTAGAACCGGGAGCTGAACACTTCAGTAAAATTAGCCAGGCCCCAGCCGTTGTCTTCCGATTGCAGGCAGTGGATCACGACCCAGGCCAGCGGGGCGATCTGGAATACGATGAAAAACACGGAGAAGGGCACCAGACACAGGGCCGCCAGCCATTTGCCTCGGGTGATTGAGTTCACTTCAACAACTCCCGGCACACTGGCTTGTCGTGAGGGACGCCGAGCAGTTCGCAGACCGTGCCACACAGATCGGTCTGTTTCGGTTGGGCATTGCTATCGAAACTGAAGGCATCGCCGAACACGAACAGCGGAACTTCGCGTTCTTCCGGGAGTAAGCCATTGTGGGAACGGTCGTTGTTCATGCCGTGGTCAGCGGTCACTAGCACCTGGTAACCGGTGTCGAGCCAGCCTTGCAGGTAATCGGCGAGGATGATGTCGGCAGAGCGCGCACTGTTGCGGTATTGCGGGGTATCGAGGCCGTGCTTGTGCCCGGCGTCGTCAATGTTCATGGGGTGTACCAGCATGAAGTTCGGCGCATGGCGCAGACGTAGGCTTTCGGCATCAGCGAACAGGTGTGAATCCGGATAGTGATCCGCATAGTAGAAGTGTCCATGCTGGATCGGCAGGTGTGCGTCGTCAGTGTGGCGGTCGCGGGCGGCAACGAACGGTGAGCGGTTATACAGTTCGCTGACCCAGTGATAAGCCGCTGCGGCAGTGCTGAGACCAGCGTCGGTGGCATAGTGGAACACGCTGCGCTGATTCGACAGGCGCGTGACGTTGTTGTGCACGATACCGCTGTCGATCGGTTTCACGCCGGTAAGGATGCACTCGTACAGCGGTCTGGACAGCGAAGGTAGCTCGCATTCCAGTCTGTACAGGGCGGCGCGTCCTGCACCTGCGTATGCCTGAAGGTGTCCCATGGCATGTCGGGCGACTTGGTAGTTAAGACCATCGAGGACGACCAGGATGACGTTGTGCCTCATAACGGATGAGCTCCAGAAGCGTTGTACACAATCAGAAAAAATGGTCCAAAGAGGGAAAAACGGGCGAACCCGTTCTTCCCTCAAATAACGCTTATTTCATTTCGATGATGACTTGTTCGTTCCACTTTTTCGGCAGGCTTTTCGAGGTTTTTTCCCAGGCATCCGCGTCGGCAATCGGCTTCACGTGTTTGTACTGCTCGTTAGGCAGCAGCTTGGCTTGTACGTCAGCCGGCAGGGTGATGTGTTCAGCACGAATCGGACGGGCATTGCCCCGCGCCAGGTTGGTCTGGCCGGCATCGCTGAAGATGTATTCGCGAGCCAGTTTGGCGGCGTTCGGGTGTTTGGCGTATTTGTTGATGATGGTGGTATAGCCGGAAATCACCGAACCATCGGAGGGGATCAGCACTTCATAATCGTCAGGATTGACCATCTTGTCGCGGTAGCTCAGGCCATTGAAATCCCAGACCACGCCCACTTCGATTTCGCCTTTTTCCATCGTGGCGATTGTCGGGTTGGACAGCGACAGACGCCCCTGTTTGGCGATTTCGGCGAACATCAACAGTGCCGGTTCAATATTCTTTTCATCGCCACCTTTGGAAATGGCAGCAGCCAGCACGCCGTTGGCGGCCTGGGCGGCGGTGCTCACGTCACCGATGGAGACCTTGTATTTGCCTTTCTCCAGGTCAGCCCAGGTTTTGGGGGCGTCGGAGCCATGGAGCAATTTTTTGTTGATGATGAACGCGATGGTGCCGGTGTAGGCCAGTGCCCAGTTACCGTCTTTGTCTTTCGCCCAATCCGGGATTTGAGCCCAGGTGCTTGGCTTGTACGGCTGGGTCACGCCCTGTTTTACTGCGATAGGACCGAAGGCTGCACCCACATCGCCGATATCCGCGCTGGCGTTGTCTTTCTCCGCAGCGAATTTAGCGACTTCCTGGGCCGAACTCATGTCGGTGTCGATATGCGTGAGGCCGTAGTTTTTCAGCAGGTCGTCCCAGGTGCCTTTCCAGTTGGCCCAGTTATCGGGCATGCCGACGCTGTTGACCGCACCTTCCGTCTTGGCCGCGGCCTCCAGGGTTTTCAAGTCGGTATCAGCAGCCATGGCGGCTGTGCACAGGGCAATGGTCGAACCTAACAGTGATGCCAGGAAAAGATGTTTCATCCGAAGCTCCTTTGGGCGTTTTCAACGCTACGTTTTTATCGACGTTAGTGCGGTTGGGTTGGTCTAGGTCAGCAATACCTGAGCCAATTTAAGCCTGCTGAATGACACTTTGATGTCGGCATCACTCCTGCAAGGGTAATCATCAGCTAAGGGAGGTCAGTCCAAGGTAAGCGTAGACCATGGCTAAAATATTGATATTCATCGGTTTTGTTGATCTGGAACAACCGTATCAGGCCGTCCCTCGGCAGCTTTGTCATCGATCAGTCATGTGCTTTGTCTAGGCTGACCGATACTCACAGGAGCGATATTCATGCTCGGTCCTGCTCTTAAACAGCGCTGGACTAGTCCAGATAGGTAACGTTGATGCGCGAAGATGCACCAAAGGCGGTGACAGCCATCGGTCTGGCCTTGCAGGAACAGATCGAGCACGGCTTGTTGCCGGCCAGTAGTAAGCTGCCCGCCGAGCGCAAACTCAGTGAGTTGTTCGGTACCACGCGGATCACCGTGCGTGAAGCGTTGTTGCAGTTGGAGGCACGGGGTCTGGTTTATCGCGAGGAGCGACGTGGCTGGTTTATCTCGCCGCCGCGCCTGGCTTACGATTTGATGCGCCGCAGCCATTTTCACGCCATGGTCAGTGCGCAGGGACGAGTGCCTTCGACGGAGGTGATTTCAGCGCGTCTGCAGCCTGCGTCGGCGGCGGTATGTGCCTGGTTGCAGTTGCCAGCATTGTCCAGCGTGATCCAGATCTGCCGCGCGCGACGCATTGATCAGCGACTGGTGTTGTACGTGGAGCACTATCTCAATCCGGAATACTTTCCCCAGATACTGGATGTCGATCTGAGTCAGTCGCTGACCGAGTTATACGCCAGCCGTTATGGCTTGCGGTATGGCCAGGTGCGTTTCGAGATGGTGCCGACGGCCTTGCAGGTCGAGGCGGCAGCGGCATTGAAAGTGTCCGTTGGCAGCCCGGGCCTGCGCATTGCCCGGGTCAACTATGATCAGCAAGGCCGTCTGATCGACTGCGACCTTGAGTATTGGCGCCATGATGCGATTCATGTGAGTGCGGTGGTGCCGGGGTAGGGCGCGATCATGTCGTCACGCCCAGTGTGGTCGCGATCATTGCTTTTCCTTGGCCGCTCCAACGCCAATCACGCTACCGCCGCCGGTGCTCACCTGTACGCTTAAACGTGGGGTTGCCAAATCGAGTCCGGCTTCATCCAGATGGCGTTTAAGCGACAAGTTGAAGGCGCGCGAAACTTCCCACTGTTTGATCGGAGCAGTCTTGAAGCGCGCCCGCAGGACTGCGCTGCCGGATTCGAAACTTTCGACCCCCTGAATCTCCAGCGGCGACCAAATGTTGCGTCGCTCCAGCGGGTCACTGTGCATTTTATGCCCGACCTCACGAACCAGTTTGATCGCGTCGTCGATGTTCATGCTGAACGGAATCGCAATGCGGAAAATCGCATAGCCGAACTCCCGCGAGTAGTTCTGGATGCTTTTGATCTCGCTGAACGGAATGGTGTGGACGATGCCATCGATATCCCTCAAGCGCACCGTGCGGATGGTCAAACCTTCGACCGTGCCCAAATGCCCGCCGACGTCGACGTAGTCGTCGATGGCCAGCGAGTCTTCGATGATGATGAACAGGCCGGTGATCAAATCCGCCACCAATGACTGCGCGCCGAAACCAATGGCCAGGCCGATAACCCCGGCACCGGCCAGCAGAGGGGTCACGTTCATGCCCATGTTCGCCAGTGCGACGATCAGGGCGATGATGAATATCGCCACGAACAGCACATTGCGGATCAGCGGCATCATGGTTTGCGCCCTGGCATTGGCCAGGCCTTTGCGTGACCGGGTCAAGGCATGATGCACGGCGGTGTCACCGAGGATCCACACCAGCCAGGCGAACAGCAATGTTGCGCCCAGGCTGAACAGCTTGATGCTGACTTCGTGGCCGTCACCTTCGGCGAAACGAATCAGCGACAAGCCCCACACGCGAAGGCCCAGTTCGATGAACAGCAACCAGACCAGCAGATGCGCCAGGGTATAGAAGAAGTTTCTCAGTCTGTCCGAATACAGCGCATGACGTTTTTGTCCATGGTACGGCCGTTGCGCATGACGGCGCACCAGGCCATTGATGACCATGCACAGCACCAGCAATACCGCGCAGATCAAGGCCTGACGCAGGGCGGTACTGGTATCGCCAGCAGAGAAGAACGTGGCGAACAATGACACCGCCACCAGCATCAATGCCGGCACATACCAGAACGAGCCCAGGATGTAGAGGCTGTCGCTCAAGGCGCGCCGGGTCAGGCGACGGGACAGCGGCTGGTTGCGGATCAAGTGGCCGATGGGGCGGCGGAATCGCAGGATGAACAGCCCCGTGGAGATCGCGGCCAGCACGTTAGCCAGGGTTGCGGCGGTGTGCGCCAGGTGTTCGCCAAGACTGGCGATCAGGCGCGGGTCGCTCAACGCTTGGCCGAAGGCGGCAAAACTGCCGATCAGCCACAGCGGGCGAAACGCCTGATGACGCAGGATATACAGCGCTCGGCGGCGGTGGGGGCCGTCGACAACGGAAAAGGCAATCACGCAAATGGCCGAGAATAAGGTGCCAACCACCAAGGCATACGCCAGCACCATGGCCAAATCCTTGCCCAGCGAAGAGGGCAGGGAATAGCTCAAGTACACGGTGATAACCAGGGCCACCAGCCACGGCCCCAGTTTGCGCAGGGCAAAACGCAGCATGTCCCAGGTACGAGGGTGTTGTGGCAGCTCTTCTGACAGACCAAAGCGCAGGCGCACCCGATGGCTGAGCCAGATCAGCACGGCAGCCAGCAGGCTCCAGAGCAGCATCACCAGGGCGAAACCGAAGATGACCGGCAACCATTGATTGGCGGGCAGCATCAGCCCCAACAGCTCTTCCTGCGCCAGGGTCAGTTCGTCGGACCAGCGCTGAATCGGACTGTCATCACCGCTGAATTGCTTCTCGAAACCGGACAGGGTGCTTCCGATCAATCCAAGCACGCCTTCTTCGGCGGTCGGTTGAGCTTTCTTGGTGGTGTCGCGGAGTTTTTTCAGGTCGTCGAGAAGTTTGGTGCGTTGTTGATCGTTTTCCAGGGTCTTGATCACTTCATCCAGCGATTGCCCAAGAGGTTCCTGTGCTTGCGGTTGGCCTTTCTGTGAGCCACCTAGTGAACCCGGCAGGCTTAGGGCCTGAGCCGCGCTAATGGGTATCAGGGCCAACAGACAGATCAGAAAAAGGCGCGGGAGAGCGAGCAGGCGGACAAAAACAGGCACTGGGCGGTGAACCTCGAATCAGCACAAAAACGCCCGGTATCATCAGGCAATGACTGGCGAGTGTACGAGTGACGCGTGGGCTTGGCGAGCGCCATTGTATAGACAGCTTGCGGTTATGCACGCCATACGCCGAGCGGCTTACACCAGTTTTTCGAGGAGTTTGTAAACCACCGTCCCGAGGATGCAGACCATGCCCAGCCAGAGTAAGAACACACCAACACCTCGCTCCTGGTAAGAGAAACCCACACACAGCATGAGCATGCCGGCGACTATCGGTATTAGCATGGAGTGGAACGGATCCATGAGCACTGCACCTGTCTGGTTCGGTAGTGTCAGTCTAGGTGGGTTTTTGCAGATGGACCAAGTGATCGTCTTCGCAGGCAAGTCCGCGAAGACGATGGACTGGATCAAGGCAGTTCGTGGCTGGCGTAGAACGCGGTAAGCACTTTCACCAAATGCGCCAGATCCTGGCTGCCTGCCAGTTCACGGATCGAGTGCATGGCGAAGGTAGGCAGGCCGATATCGACGGTGCGCACCCCCAGGTGGCTGGCTGTGATCGGGCCGGTGGTCGAACCGCAGGCCATGTCGCTGCGCACCACAAAACTTTGCACCGGAACTTCTTCGGCCATGCACAAATGGCGGAAGAAACCGGCGGTTTCGCTGTTGGTTGCGTAGCGCTGGTTACTGTTGACCTTGATTACCGGGCCTGCGTTGAGTTTCGGGCCGTGATTGGCGTCGTGCTTGTCAGCGTAGTTCGGGTGGACGCCGTGGGCGTTGTCGGCCGAGATCAGCAACGACTTTTGAATGGTCCGCACATAATCTTCGCCTTCAGGTAGCAGGCGTTGAAGCACTTGTTCCAGCATCGGACCGTCTGCACCGCAGGCGGAGCTGGAGCCAACTTCTTCGTGATCAGTGCAGATCAGCAGGCAGGTCTCATCGGTTTCGGCAGTGAGCAAGGCGTTTACACCGGCGAAGCACGACAGCAGGTTATCCAGGCGTGCGCCGGCGATAAAATCACCATGCAGGCCGACGATCGCAGCGCTTTGGGTGTCGTAAAAGCTCAGCTCGTAATCGAGTACCACATCAGCATTCAAACCGTGTTCGCGGGCCAATTGATCGGTCAGCAGTGCACGGAAATCTACACGCTCATCGCCTGCCACCTGCGCCAGAATGGGCGGTAACTCGTTCTGGGCGTTGATCGCCCAACCTTCATTGGCCGTGCGGTTCAAGTGGATCGCCAGATTTGGGATCACGGCGATGGGCAGTTTGAAATCGATCAGTTGGCTTTCGACCTTGCCATCACGGCGGAAGGTGACACGCCCGGCCAACGACAAATCACGGTCGAACCAAGGCGCAAGCAGGGCGCCACCGTAGACTTCGACACCCAGCTGCCAGAAACCCTGGCGCTGTATCTCGGGCTGCGGCTTGACCCGCAGGCACGGGCTATCGGTATGGGCACCGACCAGACGGATGCCGCCGCTCAAGGGCGATAGACGGCCCAGTTTGAAAGCGACAATCGACGAATCATTGCGGGTGGCGTAATAGCGCCCACCGGCCTCGGTGGCCCATGTTTCGCGTTCATCCAGACGTAGGTAACCGGCCGCTTCCAGGCGTTGAACAAGGCTTGCGGTGGCATGAAAGGGGGTGGGGGAGGCCTTGAGGAAATCGATCAGGCCTTGGTTCAACTCTTCGCGCATAAGTTACTCCAGACAGCAGTGGCGCGAGTTTACCGTATCTTGTGACTGACGCCGACCTTGTGGGGATTTGCATGTGCGTCCGGTTCGGATTGCACGCAATCAAAACGGCGCAGGGCACTCGAAGCGCATGCGCTCACCCGATTGTGGGTGAGTGAAGCTGAGCATGCTGGCGTGCAGGCACAGGCGTGGGTAAGCAGCCAGCGCTTGCGGGTGTGCGTACAGCCCGTCGCCCAACAACGGGTGGCCGATGGACAGCATGTGCACGCGCAATTGGTGTGAGCGACCGGTAATCGGCGTCAACTCGACACGGCAGTAATCACCGCAGCGTTCCAGCACTTTCCAGAATGTCAGTGCGTGCTTGCCGAATTCGTGATCGACCACGTGCCGGGGTTTGGTAGGGGGGTCGTAGCGCAGCGGCAAATCGATACTGCCACTGTCCAGTTCCGGCTGACCCCAGCACAGAGCGGTGTAGGCTTTTTCGGTTTCACGGTCGTGAAACTGCCGTGACAGCTCGCGATGCGTATCGGCATCGCGGGCCAGCAGGATGATGCCGGAGGTTTCCCAGTCCAGGCGATGGACAATGCGGGCCTCGGGGTAACCGTTTTCCTGCAGGCGGGTAATCAGGCAATCCTTGTTGTCCTCGGCACGGCCGGGAACGGAAAGCAGCAGGGTCGGTTTATCGACCACCAGAACGCCAGCGTCCTGGTGAATGATGCGGATGTTCGACAACGGCATGTGCAACGGGCCTCGAAACGCTGGAAACGCCAACGGCGGTATTCAGACCCTTTTTTTCAAAAGGTCCGAGATACCGCCGCAGGCACCCGCCGGATCAACGATCTGGCAGGGTGATATTGAGTTCGAGGATCGAGCAGCTGCCCTGGTTTTCCAGCGCGACATGCACTTGTTCAGACTCGATGTTGACGTATTTACGGATGACTTCAACCAGCTCTTTTTGCAAAGCCGGCAGGTAATCCGGGGTGCTGCGTTGGCCTCGTTCGTGCGCCACGATGATCTGTAGACGCTCTTTCGCTACCGAAGCTGTACTTTCCTTCTTACGGTCACGAAAGAAGTCAAAAATATTCATTCACGGCCTCCAAAGACTCGCTGAAACCATCCCTTTTTCTGCACATCGATGAACCGGTGTGCAACTTCCTTGCCCAGCAAGCGATCCACGGCATCGCTGTACGCCTGACCGGCGTCGCTCTGGTCGTCAAGGATGACCGGGATACCCTGGTTAGAGGCTTTCAAGACTGCCTGGGACTCAGGAATCACGCCCAGCAGGCGGATTGCAAGGATCTCTTCGACGTCTTCGACGCCAAGCATTTCGCCCTTGGTGACACGCTCTGGGTTGTAGCGGGTCAGCAACAGGTGTTCCTTGATCGGGTCTTCGCCTTTTTCTGCGCGACGGGACTTGCTCGCCAGCAAGCCGAGCATGCGGTCCGAGTCACGTACCGAAGACACTTCCGGGTTGGTCACAACGATTGCTTCGTCGGCGAAATACATCGCCAGATGCGCGCCTTTCTCGATGCCCGCAGGGGAATCGCAGACCACATATTCGAAGGTTTCCTTGAGTTCCATCAAAATCTTTTCAACGCCGTCCTGAGTCAGGGCGTCTTTATCACGGGTCTGGCTTGCGGCCAGCACGTAAAGATTTTCCAGTCGTTTGTCTTTGATCAGTGCCTGGGTGAGGGTTGCTTCACCGTTCACGACGTTGACGAAGTCGTAAACCACGCGGCGTTCGCAGCCCATGATCAAGTCAAGATTACGCAAGCCGACGTCGAAGTCGACGATCACTGTTCTGTGGCCGCGCAAAGCGAGACCGGTACCGATAGCGGCGCTGGTGGTGGTCTTACCCACACCACCCTTGCCGGATGTAACCACGAGAATCTTGGCCAAGGTGTTTCACCCCTAGAGGAAAAGGACAGTTAGTCCCTGAAGGGCATCCCTTGAAACGGCAACAGTCGAGCAATGCTGGAAATCGAGAACCCCTGAATCAGAGGTTTAACCATTGGGAAACCTTGGCTTTCTCGACTTCCGACTTCTTTTGCTACGTTTTCGCGACGAATCAGGGATGCTTTAAAATGGCGGCAGTATCCGTTAAAGACGGGTGATGTTCAACACTTCACCGGACAGGCTGACCTGTACCCCGGCCCCCCACAGCGGATCTCTGCGCAGGTCTTCGGAAACCTTGTATTGCCCGGCGATCGAGACCAGTTCAGCGCCCAACTGTTGGCAAAAAATCCGTGCCTTGGTATCACCTTTGATCCCGGCCAATGCTCTTCCGCGCATAGGGCCGTATACATGGATGTTGCCATCGGCCAGAAGTTCCGCACCGGGACTGACCGGGGCGATGACCACAAGGTCGCAGCCCTGGGCATAAATCTGCTGACCGCCACGCACGGGAGAGGTGATGATTTTGGTCGGTTTTAGGGTTGGCTCAGGTGGCTTTTCCGCTTTTTTCTTCGCTGCATCGCCTTCGACCGGTTCCAGCGGACGCTCCCGGGCACCCGAAGGGGGCAGTACCGGCAGGTCAATAGCAATGGCGGCAGCGATGTCTTCGATGCGGTTGGCACGAATCGCCAGCGTGCGCAGGCCGTGTTGCCGGCACACACGCATCAAGGCCGGCAGGTCGACCGCGCCTTCGCCAGCGGGCAGTTTGTCCAGAGCCAGCACCAGAGGGGTGTTGCTGAAGAAGTTCGGCGCGAGGGCAACCTTGGCCGCCAACTGGCGATCAAGGCTTTCAAGATTGTTTCGGGCCAGCTCAAGCACGGTAATGGCAAGCATGCTGCCCTTCAGCTGGAACACAGGATCCTGGTCTTGCAATTCGATTTGGCTCATGGTCGGCACAAAGCAGCTTGTCGCTAAAAGTGCCGAGACTTATAACGAGAACGCTCGCGAGTCGCAAGCCAAGCCGAACCGATGTTGCCGAACCGATGTAGAATGCGCGGCCCTTATCTTTACGGAAGCTGTAATGGATCGCCCGCGTTTTCGAGCTCGTTTTCTTCTACCGCGTTTCTGGCCGCTATGGCTGGGGCTGGGGCTGCTCTGGCTGATCGTTCAGTTGCCGTTTCGCACGCTGATAGCCGTTGGTCGGGCGCTGGGTGCGGTGATGTATCGTTTTGCCGGTGACCGACGGCGTATTGCGTCGCGCAACCTGGAGCTGTGCTTCCCCCATCTGTCGAAAGCCGAGCGTAAACAGCTGCTCAAGGAAAATTTCGCGTCTACTGGCATCGCGTTTTTTGAGATGGCCATGAGCTGGTGGTGGTCGCGCCAGAGGCTGGCCAAACTGGCCCATATCGAAGGACTGCAGCACCTCAAACAGGCGCAGTTGGAGGGGCAGGGCGTGATTCTCATGGCACTGCACTTCACCACGCTGGAAATCGGCGCGGCCTTGCTCGGTCAGCAGCACACCATTGATGGCATGTACCGCGAGCACAAAAACCCGCTGTTCGACTTCATCCAGCGTCGCGGCCGTGAACGCCATAATCTGGACTCCCTCGCTATCGAGCGTGAAGACGTGCGTGGCATGCTCAAGCTGCTACGCGCTGGCCGGGCCATCTGGTACGCGCCAGATCAGGATTACGGCGCCAAGCAGAGCGTGTTCGTGCCACTGTTCGGGATTCAGGCGGCGACCGTGACCGCCACCAGCAAGTTCGCTAAGCTGGGTCGCGCTCAAGTGGTGCCGTTTACCCAGCAACGCCTCGCTGATGGCAGTGGTTATCGACTGGTGATTCATCCACCGCTGAGCGATTTTCCCGGCGAAAGCGACGAGGCCGATTGTCTGCGGATCAATCAGTGGGTCGAACGCGCCATCATCGAGTGTCCGTCCCAGTACTTATGGGCGCATCGACGCTTTAAAAGCCGACCAGCGGGCGAGCCAAAGCTGTATAAGACGCGTGGCTGACACTAAACAGGCTGAAAATTAAAAAATGCGTTCACGTGCCATAGAAAATCGGTCATGAGTGCCGCTGAAATCTCTTCCGCAGAACCGATCACCGGGCTGATTCTTTCCGGTGGCGGTGCACGGGCGGCTTATCAGGTCGGCGTACTGGCCGGGATAGCTGATTTGTTGCCTGCCGGTGCTCCAAATCCCTTTCCGGTGATCGTCGGCACCTCGGCCGGGGCCATCAATGCCGTCAAGTTGGCCAGCGGTGCTTCGCACTTCTGCGCCGCCGTTCACCAATTGACCGAGTTCTGGCAGGGCTTTCGCAGTCATCAGGTGCTGCGTAGCGATTGGGCGGGGGTGGTCCATCAAGCCGGCCGCTTCGTCGGCCACCATCTGATGGGGATTGGCTCGCGAGTCCCCGTGGCGTTGCTCAACAGCTCGCCCTTGCGTGACCTGCTCAACGCCCGTATGGACCTGAGCGGTATCGAGCATGCCATCGAAGCCCAGCATCTGCGTGCCGTGGCAGTAACAGCGTTTGGTTATGAGTCGGGACAAGCCGTGACCTTTTATCAAGGTAAGGACTCCATCGACTCCTGGCTGCGTCATCGGCGTATCGGCTTGCCAGCACAACTGACGGTCGATCATTTACTTGCCAGCTCAGCGATCCCCTTGCTGTTCGCGCCGATCAAGATCGAGCAGGAGTATTTTGGCGACGGAGCTGTACGTCAATCAGCACCGATCAGCCCGGCGTTGCACTTGGGGGCGAATCGGGTGCTGGTGGTCGGGGTCAGCGGCAACCCGCGCAGTGTCGAAGCGAAAGCTCCGCTGCACCGGCCAACACGGGGCGCGCAGCCGAGTCTGGCTCAGATTGGCGGGCATATGCTAAACAGCACCTTTATCGACAGCCTGGAAAGCGACATCGAATTGCTGGAACGTCTCAATGAATTGAGTCATTTGTTGGCTCTGCAACAGCCAGTACGCAGGTTGGGTCTGGCACCGGTCGACGTGCTGGTGATCGCGCCCAGCCAGCCGCTGGACGAAATCGCCGCACGTCATCGGCACGAGTTGCCGGCCGCCTTGCGCATGTTCCTGCGCGGCCCGGGCGCGACTAAAACCAGCGGCGCCGGCGTGCTGAGTTACCTGTTGTTCGAAACCGGGTATTGCAGTGAGTTGATCGAACTGGGCCGACGCGATGCCCTGGCCCAGAGTGACCAGTTGAAGCGGTTTTTAAGGCTGGCTTGAGGACGCGCCCCTGCGGGCGCTTTCGCCGTTCAAATCGGCCCCGGCAGAGTCCAGACTGGCAGCAAATGCTACAGGCGTTACCCACCCCCCCGTCGTTGATGTAGGACTTGTCCTCAAGCCACACCGGAAACGTCTCCTTCGTATCCCCCCGCATTGAACCCGTTCGTCATCCACTGCATGTTTCGTCCTTTCTGGCAGACCTATCAAAGGACGGCTTATGTCTGACGCGATCATCCGGTTTCTTGAGCGTCCCACCCTGAACGGCCCTCGACTGGAACAGGGGCAGAAGATAGCGTTCCTTATCGAAGCCGCCCACGCGCCTGCCGCATGGACGGTACTGATGCAGCAAGGCGCGCAGTACAGCGTTGACCGGCTGTGGTTCGGCACGCCGTTTCAGGCGCACATGGCCCAAGGGCCCTCCTGGTTTTTGGTCAACACAGTGTGCATCGACGGGTTGGCGCAGGTGTGTCATCAACGCCCCGCCGGCATGGCCTTGACCTGCACCGACCCGCCGCAGGCACTGGCGCATGCCCGAACATTGCTGAGCATGATCCCGACGAACGTATTGTCGATTCACGACCCCGCTATCTGGGCCGCGCTGGCAATGGAAAACACCCGGCAACACGCCTGCCTGTTCGGGCCGTGGAGTGAGGTTTACACCCCGGTTCCTGGCGTTAATCCCGCATCACGTCAGTGGCATGTCTGGAAAGCCGAAACACCCGCCACAGGGCCCTGCGAATACCCCCTCGTTTTCCCCGACACCCTGTACTCGACCTACAAGGACATCCGCTGGCTGCACTGGCTACGGCAGAACCCACAGCACTTTGCCCAGGTGCCAGACAACGAACTGCCTCGCGCAGTCAGCAACCTCAATTTCTTCGTGAAGCACGGCATCGGTATCGACCGTGACCTGTTGCAGCTCTCTGCGCTAATCACCCACGGCGACGTGCGTGAGCGCGAAGACCTGCTCCCGATCCTCACCTCGCGCGAACGGCCACAGCGTCGGGTCGAGCAACTGCTACAGGGATTACAGCCATGACCACTCACATTTATACCGTCCAGGAAGGCGACACCCTCAGCGGTCTCGCGCAGCGATTGAACAGCGGTGTTGACGAATTACGACGTCTCAATCCCTTTATCAACAATCCGAACTACATCCGCACTGGGTGGACATTGAATGTGCCGGACACCACCAACGCGCGCGTGGCGGACAACCCGGCGCTCGCACCCGACACCAGCGCTCTGGAGGTGTTGCACCTCGACCCCGTTGCCGCGCCGCCTGAACACTGCACCGTCAATTTCTGCGGCGAGCAGCCGTGCACGCGAGACACCCATTACGCCGACGTTATTTATGAAGTCGGTCAGGAACGCTTCTGGCTGTTGCGCGAACACACCCTGAATACGCTGGTCGCCGCTGCCGATAGTCTACAAAAGAAGCTGCTGACCACTAATCCCGACTCACGGATCAACGCCCTGAATGACGCGGGCCTGCTGGAGCCTTTTCTCGAACCCAAAACCAACAGTTTTCTGGATGCCCAAGACAGCCAGCGGTATCTCGAAATCGAGCATGAGTTGGGCCAGACAGGGCGCGACCTCGGACGTCTGGGGATACGCGAAGAGGGCTTGCAGGACGTCAAACACGTACCGAGTCTCACGGTTGAGCAGCTCAGACACGTCAACCAACAGCAACAGGCCGCCCTGCCGTTACGCCGCGAACTGGCTGCACTCGATGCCAAGGGCCATAAAATCGGCCTCGAACGCGGCTATAGCTTTGAAGACGGTCATCTGTACAGCGCCGAGGCGATGAAAGCTCGCGAGATCATCCAGCGTTATCTCAAACAGCGCCAGATTCTGGTGGACCTCGGCAAACCTCATTTCAGCCAGCAAGAAATCGAGCAATTCTCCCGAGAGCAGGCCCAACTGCTCACAGAGATTGATAGTGCGACTCGTGACCTCACTTCACCGCGACTGGACATTGCGCAATGGGTACGGAATTCGACAGGAAAGTTTCATTATTCCGAACTGGTAAAAACCCTTCTCGAAGCCGCCGCCTACGGCCTGGCCTTGCCCGAATACGCTCTGCAAGGCGACAACGGGGATATTCAGCACGGGTTCGAGGAGTACGAGAAATACCACGCCTGGCTCAGGCAAAAAGCAGCCCTGGATCAACACGTCGAAAAATCATTCGACAATTGGGTCAATGTCGCCAAACAACAGCCTCCGAGCAGCCTGTTCACCACGGAAGCCGTGCAGTGGCAGGCACTCGAAGCCCAAGAACAGGCGCTGAAGAAAAAAGCCGAAGATTTCGTCAAACGCTCAAAACCCCTACGCCACCTGCTCTGGAACCCCGAGACCTTTGCGCCAAAACCGCAACAACGACTGGTACGCACTAACTTTCCGTTGCGAGAAATCAGCGTGCCCACCGAGCGCACGCGCCTGCGTCACTTGAGCCTCACCGACGTACTCAACCACCTCAACCAAAGCACCCGCGACCTGCTCAAGGACGACCTGAACAAAGCACTGGCCCAAGCCAAAGATCCCACCGTCAGAGTGACTGCGGGCAATACCAGTGCCGACCCGGATCTGTTCACCTCCTGGCTGAGAATGAACGACGCTCGGCCCGTTGAAATCCAGGCCGGCTGGTTCGACCGCAACGGCTTCTTCCAGCCCGAAACGTTCAAGCGCTACATCAAAACCGAAAAAATCTACATCGAGAACCTGCGCGACGACGCCACCTTCGATGCCTGGGGCAAAGACCTTGAACAGATCCTGTTCAAAAAAAGCATCCTCGGCCCATTGCGCTTATTCGATAACAGCCCGCAGGCGCGCTTGATCCGCTGCTTGACCCCGGCCCAGAGCAACGTGCAACTCGCCACTCAAACACTAGACCCCAGCGTCAGCCTGAAAAAAGGCCTGGGCGCGTCGGCCAACGTGACGCTGGACGTCAATCGGGCGCAGGGCGAAGTTGATGTGGCCTCGTTTGAGCTGCCAGGGAGGGCCGAGGCGACACCGAAAACGCTGAGCTACAAAAACGAAAACGACGACCAAGGCCAGAAAGTCGCAGACGGTATCGTCACGTTCGGAAAGTTTTGCCTGACCGGCAGCATCAAGGCCTGGGGCTTCGCCGGCGCCTCGATGATGCTCAGCGCCAACCTGCGCGTGGGGCCGAACAAACAGGAAAACGACGACCTGGGCCTCGACACCGGCCGCGACGCGGAGCGCCGCCTCAGCCGAGCGGAGACCGGCCTGAGACCCCACATCCGCCACGACGACCTCCTCGGCGGACAGTTCAACCTGTTCGCTGGCGTACAAGGTGGGGTCAAAATCAATGGCTCACTGCTCTGGACTCCGCCCGACGACCTGCTGACCCTGCGCCACCCGATCTTCAAGAAACACGTCGATAATGACGGTTGGCTGGAACTCGCCACCTTGGGCATCGACGCCTCCGCCGCATTGGGTGTCGGCACCAAGGCCGGGCTTAACCTGTCCCTGCAAAACGGCTACGTGATCCTGCGCATGAACGCCGCCATCATTGCCGGCCCCGGCGTGCAAGGCGCCTTCAACTTCGTCGTGGGCTACAAGGCCATTATTCAGATCCTGGATATCTTCAATAAAGCCCTGGTTGAAAACAACTATAAGAAAATGGTCTGGGTACAACCGGAGGCCTTCGCGTACTTCAGCAAACTGCAACTGCTCAGTGCGGTCGGCGTGGACATGCAGTGGGCTTTTTTGAGGGGGTATAACGTTGTGAGTCGGATGTATGACGCGATAAAGGCTGGCGGGCGGGCGGGGCCGATGGCTCACGAGATTTTTGATAAACAAGACGATCAGGAATTGAGGCGGTGGTATTCAACCTTGACGCCAGAGGGGTTGGGGTCGCTGCTGGATACGCTACTTCAAAGGCCAAGGGCGTTTGAAGTAGAAGCGCAGGGCGATATGGGTGGCACAAGGACGGTGAGGTATACAGCGCAGCAATGCCATTTATTGCAGCAGCACGCGATCGAAATCATTTTAACTTCCATCCATGAGAATGCCACGGCAAGCGCATATAACACGATCGGCTATGAAAGCCTGGCCTCGGCGCAAGAGCGGTTTGGCAAAGCAGTGCTGCGTTTTTCATCCTTTAATAAACCGGATAATCCCAAGTTTATTTATTGTGAAAATGTATACCGGATGAGTAATTTCATGGCGGCAAATGCTGGTGAAAAAATAGAAGATAGAATCATGCAGGAACGTTATAGAAAAGCGAGACGTCGATTGGGCGAGGCGATGGACACTGCCTGTGATTTTGCATCACAGACAAAATTCTGGAACCCAGATGCAGGGACGGAGCTGGCACCATGGCCAAGATATTGATTGTTGCAGTGAAACTAACCGGCCTGCTGTTGCTGTTCAGTCATTGCGCCTGGGCTCAATTGACACCAGAGCAAGAAGAGGCACGCAGCCAAGGTCTATTTTTCTTAAATATGATCAAGAGTGCAAAGGCAAGCCCCTTCCTTGAAATATCAGCCGAGGCTGGGGACACGGATTCACAGTATTACTTGGCTGAAATTCTTAGGCGGAACCAAAAAGTTATAACGCCGAGAGCTCAGGAGCTGTACGAAGCCGCCGCCGAAAAAGGTGATATTTACGCCATGATGCGGTTGGCCGATAAAGGTGATGACCTTTGTCACATCATGGAGAATTGTCCGCCTGATATAAAAACACCTCAAAAGTGGCTGGAAAGCGCTCGCTCACTGGCCAAAGAAAGAGCCGCTCAGGGGGATGGTGAGGCCATGCAGCAACTTTTCATGATAAGCGGTCATTTTGATTGGTTAGTCAAAGCAGCGGAGTCCGGCTTCCCTGATGCGCAGGAATGGCTCGGCTCTTTATATAAAGAAGGTGTTGGCACTTTTCTGATCCCCGGCAACCGGAAAAAGGAAATCGAGAAATGGTACCGGGCCTCGGCGGAAAGTGGCTATGCGCCGGGTATGAGTAGCTATGCCGATTTACTGCAAAAATTTGGAGATCTCAAAGGTGCTGGTTATTGGACAGAAAAAGCAGCCGAGGCCGGTCACTTTGGTTCTATGTCTAGTTACGCCGCGTGGACTGCTCATATGCCCGACGAAGTCGGCTACCCGCTTGATATGGTAAAAGCCTATGGTCTGACACTGCTCATGGCAGAAGCGGACCCCGGTAGAAGGCCGTCATCGCCCGGCTACGGAGGGCAAGTACTGCCAAGTGTCGCCGCCAAAATGACCCCCGAACAAATAGACGCCGGCAAAGCCTACGCCAAAGAGTGGGCGAAAACCCATCCGTCGCTGTCGAGATTCCCGCCTAGGTACGGATATTGATGCCGGCTGGACGCTCTCACGCCAATGCACGTAGGACCCATCCTCAAACTTCGCAAGACAACTCCCTACCTGTATCCCCCTCATTGAAACCATTCCTGTGTCGCCGCATCTTGCAGTTCTTCCGAACTTTTTTGTAGGCGACGCACTGCCATGTCAACGGCCAAACACCCTGTCCTCGATCAAACCGAATCCTTGCGTGCCGCCGCTGACCGACAGCAGTTAGGGTGCCTGGAAAGTACGTGGCTGGGCTGGAACGAGTTGCATCGTTTTGTTTGTTCTAAAGGGCATGTTTTTCTCAAGACCCCGAGACGGATGAGCCGAAGCCAGGAGAGTTGTCAGGCGTGTATTCAGGATCGCTTTACGGAGCGGGTCCGCGCCATTGCCCTGGAGGCCGGGGTGACGTGGCTGGATGAGCAGTGGCTGGGTGATGGCGTGCCCCATAACTTTCGTTGTTCGCAGGGGCACACGTGGCAACGTAAATCTTCGACCATGGGCTTACACCCTGATTGCAGCCTCTGCAAGCGAGACAAGGCCAGAAACCTCAAGGGGTTCTCCGACGGACTGACCCGTTTGCAGCAGATCGCTGCGCAGCACGGCGGGGTATGTTTGGCTGATGCTTACACCAGTACCCGTCAACGGTATGGTTTTCGCTGTGCCCAAGGGCACGTATGGGAGTCTCTAGGTGTCAATATCATGGGCGGCGCGTGGTGCCATGAGTGCGCGATCCAGCCCAGACTTATCCATGAAAAGGGGGTGGACGGACTGGCAAGGTTGCGTGAAGTGGCCGAACGCCATGGCGGAGTCTGCCTTGACCAGAAGTACCTGGGCGTAAAGCATCACTATCGCTTTCGTTGCGATGCCGGGCATGAGTGGATGAGGTTGGGGGCGAGCGCCTTGCATGGCAGCTGGTGTGTGACATGCCACCTGAAGGCGAAGACACTCACCCTTGATGACGCGCATCGGGCAGCAGCGGCAAAAGGAGGAACATGCCTGTCCACTGAGTATGTAAATGCCCAAATAAAGCTTCAATGGCAATGCCAGAACGGACATCGCTGGCTTGCCCCGATGGGGACTATCAGACAGGGTGGTTGGTGCAAACGGTGTCCAAAGAGCAGGCTAAGCCTCGACGATGCCCATCAGGCCGCGCGAGCAAGAGGTGGGAAATGCCTGTCCACCAAATACGAGAACTGCCACACAAAAATGCACTGGTTGTGCGAACGAGGGCATGGCTGGCACACCAATCTGTCAATCATACGTAATGGCCATTGGTGTCCTGAGTGCGCTCATATGGCGAAGGTAACCACTCTGAAGACGATGAAGCGATACTTGTCGGCTAAGTAAAGGGCGTTGGCCATGTGTCAGACCGGCTTGGTCATCACACCCATGAACAGCTCTGACGCGAGAAAGCGCTGTAACCAGGCCTGTAGGCGAGGGTAGGGGCTTTGCCAGAACCAGTCGGGGTCGACGTAGCAGAACTGCCGCACGAAGGGCGCCAGGGCGATGTCGGCCAGGGTCACGTGCTCAGCGGCCAGGAAGGTCCGTTGTAGCAGGCGTTTTTCGAGCTTTTGCAAAAACAGTGCACCCAGGTCGCGGTAGTGTTCCTGCGAGTGTTCAGGATGGCGGACCGCGTATTTGTAGTGATCCAGATGGTGCTTGAAGACGTGATCGTTTTCTTCGATCAATGCCCCGATGTCGCTCTGGGCCTGCGGGTCATTTGCCAGCAGCCAGTCATCGGGGTCGTTGAGCGCCAGTGCCCAGCGCATGATGCCCAGACTCTCGTCGATCACGCGTCCTCCCTCACAGATCAGGACGGGCACAGTGCCTTTGGGTGAATAGGCAAGCATGTGCGGCGGCTTTTCTTTGAGGCTGACTTCGCGAATGTCCAGTGCGCAGCCCGCGTAAAACAACGCCATGCGCGCACGCATGGCGTAGGGGCAGCGCCGGAAAGAGTAAAGAATCGGCGTCGCGGTGTTCACTGCGCTCAGCAACGGGTCTCTTTACGCTTCGGCAGGCAGTTGGCCGCAGTCGGCGATCACGACTTTTTTGCTGGTTTTGCCTGATTGCGAGCCCAGTGCTTCAATGGCCCTCACAACGTCCATGCCTTCGATGACTTTACCGAATACCACGTGTTTGCCATCCAGCCAGCTGGTGACGATGGTGGTGATGAAGAACTGGCTGCCGTTGGTGTTCGGGCCTGCGTTGGCCATGGACAGGTCGCCTGGCTCGGTGTGCTTCAGGGTGAAGTTCTCGTCCTTGAACTTTTCGCCGTAGATCGACTTGCCGCCGGTGCCGTTGTGGTTGGTGAAGTCACCGCCTTGCAGCATGAAGTCTTTGATCACGCGGTGGAACGAAGAGCCCTTGTAGTGCAGGCCGTCGCCTTTCTCGCCGGTGCACAGGGCACGGAAGTTCTCAGCGGTTTTCGGTGCCACGTCTTCGCGAAGTTCCATCACGATGCGACCCATTGGCTCGTCGTTGGCGGTGATGTCGAAAAATACTTTTGAATTGGACACGGGGAGTTACCTTCTCATTTGAGGTGGCGCAACGGGTCGCGCCGTGGGTGTGTAGGGTACAGAAATTCCGCTTGGCAGTTTTGTCTGACACAGGAAATGGGGGCTGCCTGTCGGTTTATCAATTGCTGACCTCAATCGTACTCAAACCATTGCCTTGGCGCCGCACCTGAATCTGCACGGGGATTCGCTCGTGCATTTCCTGCACATGAGAAATCACCCCCACTTTACGCCCTTGGGCTTGCAGGCCGTCGAGGGCATCCATGGCCAGTTGCAGGGATTCCGGGTCGAGGCTGCCGAAGCCTTCGTCGATGAACAGGGACTCGATTTTCAGCGTGCTCGACGCCATTGACGCCAGGCCCAGGGCCAGGGCCAACGACACGAGGAAGGTCTCGCCACCGGACAACGAATGCACCGAGCGCAGTTCATCGCCCATTTCGGTATCCATTACCAGCAAGCCCAACATGCTGCCGCCGCGCTTCAGGCGATAACGGCGCACCAGTTGCCGCAGCTGTGCGTTGGCATGGTGAACCAGCAGGTCAAGGTTGTAGGCCTGAGCGATCTTGCGGAACTTGTCGCCTTCGGCCGAACCGATCAGCGTGGCCAGGCGCGCCCAGCGTTGATACTGGGCATAGGCGTCGGCAATCTGTTGCGCCAACGCTTGATTGGCGTCTTGGCGGCGTTGATCGTCGGCTTGTTGGGCGCGCAGGTCGGCATTGAGGTGTTCGCTGGCGGCGCACTGCCCCTGCAGCTCGCTCAAGGCGCTGTCCAGTTGCTCGGCGCCAAGGTTGCCATTGGCTTGCGCTTGATGGCTGTGCAGGCGCTGTTCGCGCTCGTGCAGCAGGACCTTGGCTTGCTCGATGGCTTTTTCACTGTGCTGCAGGCGTTGGCGCAGTTGGCTGACGTGTTCATCGTCGACGCTCAGTAACTGTTCGAGAGCACTGTCATCCAGCTCGCTATGGCGGCTGCGCCATTCGGCAATCCTGGCGCTCAGCTCGCTGCGCTCTTGCTCCAGGCTTTGCAGGCGTTCCTGCCTGGCTTTGAGTTCGGCGGCGAGTTCGATCAGTTGGCTGCGTACGTCCTGCAACGCTTGGCTGGCGGCGCTTTCGACGTGACGCGCCTGTTCGACGGCGTGTTCCAGTTGTTGCTGCCAACGTTCAGCGCTGCGCTGTTCACCGGCTTGGCCACCCAGCAGTTCAGCGAGCGTTTGCTGGCTGGTGTGCTGCTGCTGGGCGAGGGCGGCGAAACGTTGTTGCAGGTCTTCCAGGTGCTTTGCGCGGGCGTGTTGCTGGAACTGCTCCTGCTCGATTTTTTGCTGACGTCCACTCTGTTCAAGCAGCTCATCGCGTTGCTGCTCAAGCTGGTCCAGGCGCTGGGTCACTTGCTGATCGAGCTGAATGACCGTCGCTGCGGCTTCGTTGCGCAAGCCATTGAGGATGTCGGCGGGCAGCAGTGGGGTGAAAGCCGCCAGTTCTTCTTCCAGTCGCTCATGGTCGCTGGCCAGTTGGCGCCGCTGTTCGGCCACATGTTGAGTAACGGTCTGGCTTGCTTCTGTGGCGCTTTGCAGTTGTTGCTGCAGGCGCCCGGCGTCTTGTTGCAGTTTGAGCAATGCGCTCTGGCGCTGTTCATCCTGGGTGATGTTTTGAGACAGCTGACTTAACTGCTGGCTCAGCCAGCCGTCGCGCTTGGCCGCGTCCTGCTCCAGGAGTCGGGTGCTGAGCGGATGAGCCTCGAGACTCGGGGTCAAGGCGCGTTGCTGTGTGGTCAATTGCTCCTGTTGGTGCAGGAATTCTTTTTGCTGAGCGATCAACCCACTGACGCAGGTACGCAGGTCGACCAGTTTTTCTTTCAGCGTGTCCACAGCTTTCAGGGCGTTGGCTTCTTCGCTTTCGTCATGCCGGGTCAGGCTTTGCAGCAGGGCTTCAGGCTGATGATACGGATGCTCGCGACTGCCACACACCGGGCACGGTTGATCGTCCTGCAACTGTTCGCGCAATTCTTCAACGCTGGCGCTACGAGCCAGGCGCTGGCGCTCCAGCAGTTGCTGAGTGACTGCCAGGGTTTGCTCGGCGACCTTGAGTTCATCCTTGGCCTGAATCCCCTCGCGGTTGAGGTGCTCGCGCTGTTGCTGGGCATGCTGCTGTTTCTGTGCAAGCGCCAGCGAACGCGTGTCGAGTTCCTGCTGCTCGGTCCATAAACGCGCAAGGTCTTCGAAGGCCCGTTGCTGTTTGCGATTGTCTTGCAGCAGGCTGCCGAGGATCTGGATTTGCTCAGCGACGGCATGCGCTTCGGCACCGGCTTCGTGGTACAGCAGCTCCAGGGCGCTACGTTGCTCGGTGAGATGTTGGCTGACGCTGGCGGCACGCTGCTCAAGCTGCGGCAACTCGATTTGGCCCTGTTTCAAGCGGCTGCCGATCTGCATCACTTGCTTCAGGCGTTCGCGGTAGGCATTCCAGGCTTCGCTGAGCGGAGCCAATGCGCTGCTCTGCTCAAGCTGTCCGGCAATTCGCTGCAGGCGCTCGGCTACTTGGTGTTGCTGGTCAAGCAGGCCTTGCAGGGCGCTTTGTCCCTGAATGCACTGTTGCTCCGCCTGTTGTTTGAGTTCAGTGGTCTGGTTCAGTTCGTCGATCAAGCGCGCGACGGTGCTTTGGGTTTCGAAGGCTTGACGTAACAGCGGTGTGGCGTCGGTCTGCTGCTGCTGAGCGTTGAGCAACGCTGCGTGGGCATCGACCTGGGTTTTCTCAAGCTGTGTCTGCTGGGCTTGACGTTCGATCTGCAGCTGTCGATGTTGCTGAATCTGCGCCACCAGCGGGCTGAGCTGGGCATTCAGTTCGGCCTGGCGAGCGAACGGGTGACGTTGCGGCGCGAGGTGTTCCAGTTGGGCCAGCTTCAGACGTTCGGCGCTCTGGCCGTCCCACTGCAATTGGGCCTGTTGCAGTTGTTCGGCAGCGCTTTGCTGTTCGTCCTGCAACTGATGCAGGGCCTTGAGCCAGTGGTGCTGAAGCTCGAGTTGCTTGAGTTGCGCTTGCTGAGTTTTCAGCTGTTGTTGGGCTTCGTTGAAACGCTGGTCGAGTTCGGCGCGGGCCTCTGGCGCTAGCGGTGTTACACCGGTGGCCAGTGCTTTCAGATCTTCATGGACCTTTTCCGCTTCCTTGCTCTTGCTGTAGGCGCGCCGGCCCAGTTGGCTGTAGATCGCAGTGTCAGTGAGCTTTTCCAGAAGCTCGCTGCGCTCTTTGTCATCGGCCTTGAGGAAGGCGCTGAACTCGCTTTGCGCCAGCATGACGGCGCGGGTGAACTGTTCGAAGTTCAGGCCCAGGCGCGCTTCGAGCATGGTTTTGTATTCGGTTTTGTTCTGGCTGCTCAACACCTGTTCGCTGTCCAGATCGGTCAGGGTCTGGCGGCTTGCCTGGAGTTTTTTGCTGGCGTTGTCCCGTGCGCGGTTGGTTTCCCAGCGGGCACGGTAACGACGGCTGTCGATGCCGACGAAATCCACTTCGGCGTAGCCGCTGCCAGTGCCGCGCCGCAGCAAGGTGCGCGGGTCGTTGGTGCTGATATCACCGTCGATTTCCGGCACTTTGGACTGACCGACATTGCTCAGCCGTGGGATGGCGCCAAATAACGCCAGGCACAGCGCGTCGAGCAGGGTGCTTTTGCCGGCCCCGGTCGGTCCAGTGATGGCGAACAAGCCAGCACTGGCCAATGGTTCAGCGGTGAAATCCAGCTCGAACGGACCCGCGAGGGAGGCAAGGTTTTTCAGGCGAATGGCGAGAATTTTCATGGCTGTTCGCTCTCCAGTTGTACGTCCTGCAAGAGCGTGGCGAAATCCTTGAGGGTTTGTTCGTCGACCTCGCTGCCGTAGCTGTCCTGCCAGGCGCGGCTGAACAGTTCCAGGGGACTGAGTTGGTCAAGGTCGATCAGGCCGTTGCCGCTGTCATCGCCCTCGGCGCCGCCGTTGCCCGCATATTCGGTGGCGATGCGGACCAAACGCACGGCCTTGCCCTGCAGCACGGTTTCGATTTGCTGGCGCAGGTCCGGTTGCGGTTCGTCGAGGCGCACCCGAACCTCCAGCCAGGGTTGGCGTTCGATGTCCGCCAGCAGATCGATATTTGGCAGGGACGCTAGTTGCACCAATAACTCCGCCATAGGTGCAGGACCGACGCGTTGCAGATTGACTGCGCGAGGAATCAAGCAGGGTTCGACGCTGATCAACTGATCGCCGTCGCAATTGATTTCGAGAATCTGATGCTGATAGCCGATCTCCGAAAACGATAGCGGGATCGGCGAGCCGCTGTAGCGGATGCGATCTTCACCGTTGACCTTCTGCGGTTTGTGCAAGTGGCCAAGGGCAACGTAGGTGATGCTCGGACCGAACAGGCTGGCGGGCAGGGCCTCGGCGTTGCCGATGATCAGGCTGCGTTCAGAGTCTTCGGACACCGAGCCGCCGGCCATGTGCGCGTGGCTGATGGCGATCAATGCCTGTCCCGGCTGGCGTTTGAGGTTGGCGGCTTCGATCAGCAGTTCATGGACCCGGCCAATACCGCGCAAGTAGTCGTCGCCCAGGGTGGCGCCCGTGACTTCTGCGGGCCGAAGAAAGGGCAGCGCCAGGCACCAGGCGCCGATTTCGCCGCTGGCCTTGGGTAACGGCAGCAGCAGGCGCTCGGCATCCAGTTGTCCGTCATCGAGCCATAACACCCGTCCCAGGGCATGGGTGCGCAAACGGCGCATCAGTGGTGCGGGCAGTTCGATGCGCGAGCCGGAGTCGTGGTTGCCAGCGATCATCACAATGGTCAGCAGCGGCAGCTGTTCGTGAGCGTTGACGATGAAGTCGTACAGGCGCTCCTGGGCTTTGACTGGCGGGTTGACGGTGTCGAAAATGTCCCCCGCGATCAACAGTACGTCAGGCTGGCGGTCGACCAGGCGGCCCCGCAGCCAGGTCAGAAAGCAGGCGTGTTCGAAGTCTCGCTCCTGGCCATGCAGGTTCTGGCCAAGGTGCCAGTCGGAGGTGTGGAACAAACGCATGGGGAATCCTTGTACAGCCTGATAGGAGCGGACTTGTCCGCGAAGAGGCCGGGTCAGTCAATGAAGATCGAATAAAAACCGCAGATATTCAAAATTATTTCGGGTACAGCGGCGGCAGGCTGGTGTCGGTGGCCGGATTCTGAACCCGCTCACCTGCTGGCAATGTACGCACGGCGCGCCACAGTTCTTCACCTTGCCAGTACTGGCCTGCCTCGCTGTACAGCGCGCCGTTCAGGCCGTCGAGGGCGTCGGACAAGGGTACGAAACGTGCAGCCATGTCGGCCAGGGTTTCCGGTTGTTGGCGGGCCCAGGCATCCAGCGCCTGGCGGGTCGCCTGCGGATCGTTGGACAGACTGGCACGTTTGAGTTCATCAAGTACGGTGCGTGGGCTCGGACCCGCTTGCACAACCCGCGACACTGCCGGTTGCCAACGCGCGCGCCACCATAGGCCAAAGCCGAGCAGGGTAGTGCAGGCCAGAAGTAATGTACTCAGTTGCCATGGCCACAACGATTGCCCTGCGATGGTCATGCCGTTCGCATCGGTGCTCACCGGAGTGTTCAGAGACAGACTCGGGTTATTCACCACCTGAAGGGTGCGTGCGGGGAGACTGCTGTGTTCCAGATGATCGTCAAGGGTGTTCCACCAGACCACGTCCACTGCCGGTAAGTCGATTGCGCCTGTGCGTGTAGGCACCAGGGCTTCACGTTCTTCGCGGCTGCCGATCAGGCCCCGCTCGCTGGTCAGGTTGGCCAGTTGAGGTTGGTCGGGGTAGCGACGCAGGCCGCTGACGTCGGTGCTGGGCAGTGGCGTCAGTTGCGCGCTCGACAAGCCTTCGGCGCGGATCGTCAGGCTACGGGTCAGGGAGTCGCCGAGCAGGATGTGTTCCGGTTCCGGTTCCGGGTTCCAGGCTTCGCTCAGGCTCACGCTGCGTGCGGGCAACCATGGGGCGTCGGCAGGGTAGTCGGTGGGCTGGGGTTTTATCCACAGGGGGATTTCGGCGGAGCTGACGTGCACCTGCTTGCCTGGCTTCGGCCCCGTCGGGTTGACACCCTGAGCCTGTCCCTGATTCTGGGCTTGAGCGTCCTGCACCAACGTTGCACTGAAGACTTGCGCGGGAATCAGCAACTCACCGCTGTGCTGTGGATAAATCGCATAGCGTATCTCAATGACACCGTGGCGAATGCCATTGATCAGTTTTTCATAGGTGCGCGAATCACCGAGTTTTTCGATCCGTGCATCCGGGATCTGCAGAGGCGTCAGGTTGCTGTCATCGAACAGTGCGACCGAGTGATAGACGCGCAGGGTCAGCACGACCTGAGCTTGAACGTAGACGTTTTCCTGATCGAGGCTGGCGTCGATGAACACGGGCGCCAGCGTCTCTTGGTCCTGGGCTTCGCTTTGTACCACTTGCAATGTGATCGGCTGACTTTTCAGCTCGCCCAGTTGCAACGAGGGGATGACCACGGTGCCGTTCTGCTTCGGCAGCAGGGTAATGATCCAGCGGGTGGTGGCTTGAGCGCCGCCGTCCAGGGTGGTCAGGTGGTTGATCTGCCGCGTGCCGTGTACGTCGAAGTTAACCTCCAGCACGGTCAGATCGGGTTTGCCGAACAACGTGACGTCATTGGATTCCAGGGTCAGCTCTACGGTTTCGCCGGAGTTCAGGCGTGCGCGATCGACGCTGGCCACCAGCTCTGCAGCCTGAGCCGACAGCGTCATAAGACCTAGCATGAGGCTGATCAATAAAGTGTACGGGCGACTCATCGGGTTTGTTCCTGACGCTGTTGCTGTTCATACCAGAATTTACGTCGCAACAATTCGCCGGGATCGTCCGGGATCTGTCGCAACCATTGTTCCAGAGCTTGTCGTCGTTCTCCGTCGAGGGCGGTGTCGGCGGGTTTTATCGGTGGTCGGGTGGTGTTTTCATCGCCCAGTTGTGAGCCAGGTACGTCGTTGCCGCCAGCCGGGCTGTTCGGGTTGCTGGTGACGGTGTTGTTATTGGCGCTGCTGTCGTCGCCTGATGGGGGTAGCGGCTGATTTGGATTCTGCGGTGCTGTCGCCGCGCCAGCTTGTGGACTTTCGCCGATGTCGTCTTTTTTGCTGCCGTCCGGCTTGTTGGGGTTGGAGGCCTGTTGCTGCTTGTCCTGTTCCAGCAAACGCTCGACCAGCGCCTTGTTTTTCAAAGCCGGTTGCAAATCGGGCTGGCGTTCCAGGGCCTGTTCATAGGCATCCAGCGCGGCTTCCAGTTCGCCAGCCCTGGCCAGCGCATTGCCGCGATTATAGTGGTCGGCGGCGTTGTTGCCTTCAGCAAATCGCTGAGCGGCACTGGCGTAGTCGCCGGCCTGGTACAGCGCCAGACCTTGCCATTGGCTGTCCTTGAAGTGTTGTGCAGCTTCGGCAGGCCGACCTTGTTCGAGCAGGCGCTGGCCCTGCTGGTCGGGCCGCAACCACAGGTCGTTGAACTCGAAAGCATAGCTGGGCTGTGGAAGCATGAATAACAGCGGCAGGCACAACAACCAGCCTCGGCGCCCGGCGCAGGCCGCGAGCAATAATAGTGGCAGCAGCAGCCACGGACCCTGATCGTCCCAGCTGTCCAGATGCACGGTCTGGCCATCGCTGCGCAGGCTTTGCGGACTGTCGAACAGGCCCAGTCCTCGCAGGTCGGAGTCATCCAGGGAGGCCTGACGATAGCGCCCGTCGATCTGGTTGGCGAAGTCTTTCAGGCTTGGGCTGTCCAGGCGAGGCAGGAGGATCGCGCCTTGTGGGTCTCTGAGAAAGCCCCCTTTTTCCTGCATGACCGGCGCACCGTCGGCGGTGCCAACGCCGAGGATCAGCAGCGGGTTAGACTGTCGGCTCAAAGCCTCGCGGATGCCTTGGCGTTCCTGTTCGCCGAGTGACGAGCCGATCAACAGCAAGCGCCCTTGGCCCTGCGCACTTTGCTTAAGTAGGGCAAGTGCGTTGGTTACCGCCAGATCGGCGCGGTGGCCGGCTTCAGGCATGATAGAGGGCTTGAGCGCGTCGAGCAGGTTACGACTGGTGGTCAGGTCGTCAGACAGCGGCACCAAGGTGTGAGCACTACCGGCATAGACGATGATCGCCGTTTGCGAATCGCTGCGGCTCTGCAACAGGTCGAGCAGTTTACGTCGCGCCTGCTCCAGGCGAGTCGGCGGAGTGTCGGTGGCGAGCATTTCCGGGGTCAACTCGAGCAACACGACCAACGGGTCGGCGGGCTTCTGGCTGGATTGCTCGACGTGCTGCCAACTCGGTCCGAGCAACGCCAGCACGGCGAGGGTCCAGGCCAGGCCCAGCGCAACCCACGGCAATTTGCTGTCTCGACCACTGCCGCCTCCGAGCAGTACCGCGTGGAAAGCCACAGGCAAGATCATCTGCCAGCGTCCTGCACGTTTTTGTCGGTGCCAGAGTTGCCACAGCAACCAGCCCAGCAGCGGTAGTAGCAGCAACCACCAAGGCCTGAGCCAGTGCGGCCAGAATGTGATCATCGACGCCTCCGCAAACGCTTGAGTCGCTGACGCCATTGCTCATTCGACGGCAGAAAAACTTTCTGCTTGAAGAAGCGTTGCAGCAGGTTGTTCGGAAAGCGTTCGCGGATAACCAACAGCATACTCAATAGCAGCGCGCCGGCCAGCGGCCAGTGATACAACGCCTGGGTCGAGCGTGCTTGGGTAGGCTGTTGGGCGACCGGCTCCAGGGTATCGAGTGTTTGTCTGATTTTTTGCAATTGTTGGCCGTCGCGGGCACGAAAATATGTGCCCCCGGTGATGTCGGCAATGTGTTTAAGGGTGGGCTCGTCCAGGTCCAGGCTCGGGTTCAATCCCGGCATGCCTAGCGTTGCGCCTTGTTCCGGGTCGGCACCGATGCCAATCGGGTAGATTTTGACCCCTTCATTGGCGGCCAGGCGCGCGGCGGTCAGCGGATCGATTTCGCCGCCGTTGTTGGCGCCGTCAGTGACCAGCACCAACACCCGGCTTTGTGCCGGGCGCAGACGCAGACGCTTGAGACCCAGGCCGATGGCGTCGCCGATGGCTGTGTTTTTTCCGGCGATGCCAATCCGTGCTTCATCCAGCCAGATACGCACGGTGTGTCGGTCGAAGGTCAGAGGTGACTGAAGATAGGCCTTGCTGCCAAACAGGATCAGGCCAACACGATCACCTTCACGACTTTCGAGAAAGTCTCCCAGCAAATTTTTGACCAGGGTCAAGCGGCTGACCTCATCGCCGTTCCAGTGCATGTCGGGGTAGTCCATGGAACCGGAGACATCAACGGCCACTAACAAGTCGCGGCCACTGGCAGCAATTGGCAGCGGCTCACCCAGCCACTCTGGACGGGCAGCGGCCATCAGCAATAACAGCCATAGCAGAATGAGTGGTGCCTGTTGCCGCCACCCAGGCAAACTGGTCCGTGCCCGACGTCCGGCCAGACCTTCCAGCTCGCTGAGAAAACTGACCTCGAGTGCTGCTTCACCGCTGTCTGCCACAGGCAACAGTATCCTCATCAGCCAGGGCAGAGGCAGCAGGGCGAAGACCCACGGCCAGGCGAACTCAAACATGTTTGCGAATCCAGGTGTCGACCGCCTGATTCAGGCCGGTGATAGCTTTGTCATCGAGTTTGCACTCCGGTTTGTACGCGCCTTCGACCAGCACCATCCAGCGGGTCAGGCCCGCAGCGGGACACCGGTTGTCGAGAAAGGCCAGCCACTTGCGGCCGTTCAAGGTGTGACTTTGGCTGTAGGGATAGTGGTTGCGGCACAGGCGCTTGAGCAACGCGTTGATTTGCTGCAGCCAGGCGCCAGCAGGTGCTCCGTCGTAAGGCTTGGGCAGTCCGGCGAGTTCTTCCAGGGCCGCGACCCTCAACGGATCCAGGGGTTGCTCGGCACGGCTGACCGGGCGCTTGCCGGGCCAGTAACGACGCAAACGCCACAGCCACCACGCCGCCACTGGAAGTAAGAACAAAAGCAGCCACCAGCCCGGCGCCGGTGGCCAGAGGCTGACCGCCGCGGGAGGGATCAGCGGTTGCAATTGCTCCAGGTTATTCATGGTTGTTTACCGGGACGCTGGGGATTCAGGTATTCGCGCAGCTGCTCGACCATTTCGCTCTGTGTGCTCAGTGGCATCAATGGCACACGCAGTTTTTGCGCGAGTAATTCCCAGTGTGCAACGCGGGCTTCGCCTTGAGCACGATAGGCCTGGCGCAAGTCTGGTTTGAGGGTGTCGAGTTCCAACTGCGCGCCGCGTTCGGAGAAGCGTAACAGGCCGGCTGCCGGCAAAGCGTGATCCAGTGGGTCGGACAGCGGCAACAGCAGCAGATCGCAATGCCTGGACAGCAGACTCAGTTGCTGCTCGGCCGCATCGGACAGCGCCCGCTCATCGCAGATCACGATCACCAGGCTGCCGGGGCGCAGCACTTCACGGGCGCGGCGCAGGGCGGTGCCAAAAGCGTCACGGTCGGCGGGAATTTCGGTGTGCAGTGATTGATTGACCCGCACCAGCCGGTTGAGCAACTGCAACAGGCTCTGCTTGCTGCGCCGGGGTTTGATCTCATAGTGCTCGTTGTCGCCGAACACCAGACCGCCGACCCGGTCGTTATGGCTCAGGGCGGCCCAGCCGATGAGTGCCGCAGCCTGAGCGGCGAGGACCGATTTGAACATCAGGCCCGACCCGAAAAACAGCCGACGGCTTTGTTCCACCAGAATGAAGATGGGACGTTCGCGCTCTTCATGGAACAGCTTGGTGTGCGGCTCCTGGGTGCGGGCGGTGACACGCCAGTCGATGGTGCGCACGTCGTCGCCAGCCTGGTAAACCCGCACCTGATCGAAGTCCACGCCACGCCCGCGCAGCTTCGAGTGGTGCAGGCCGATCAACGGGCTGCGCTGGCTCGGGGTGGAAAACAACTGCACTTCGCGCACGCGATGGCGCATCTCGATCAGCTCAGCGAGGCTGACGCGAATTCCCGGTTCGGCAATCGGTTGGGGTTGCATGGGGTCAGGCGACAGCCACGACGTCGAGGATGCGCTGGATCACGC
Source organism: Pseudomonas sp. 10C3 (assembly GCF_036346185.1). Taxonomy (NCBI): domain Bacteria; kingdom Pseudomonadati; phylum Pseudomonadota; class Gammaproteobacteria; order Pseudomonadales; family Pseudomonadaceae; genus Pseudomonas; species Pseudomonas sp. 10C3. Next base: position 43,226 of record NZ_JASJVE010000007.1, read on the forward strand.
GGTCCTGATCGATACCGGCGGCTTCCGCTTCGAACGACAGAATAATACGGTGGCGCAACACGTCGAACAGCACCGCCTGAATATCTTCGGGGCTGACGAAATCCCGGCCAGCCAGCCAGGCATGAGCCCGTGCGCAGCGGTCCAGGGCAATCGAGCCACGCGGGCTGGCGCCGTAAGCAATCCAGTCGGCCATTTCCGGGTCGAACTTGGCGGGTGTGCGCGTGGCCATCACCAGCTGTACCAGGTATTCCTCCACCGCATCGGCCATATACAGCCCGAGGATTTCCTTGCGTGCAGCGAAAATCGCCTGCTGGCTGACCCGGCGTTCTGGCTTGGTTTCACCATTAAGTGCTTCGCCGCGAGCTTGCTGAAGGATCTTGCGTTCGACTGCCGCGTCCGGGAAGCCGATTTTGACGTGCATCAGGAAGCGGTCGAGCTGGGCCTCGGGCAGCGGATAGGTGCCCTCCTGCTCGATGGGGTTCTGCGTCGCCATCACCAGAAATAGCGGCGACAGTTCATAGGTGCTGCGCCCGACACTGACCTGACGTTCGGCCATGGCCTCCAGCAAGGCTGACTGAACCTTGGCCGGGGCCCGGTTGATTTCGTCGGCGAGCACCAGATTGTGGAAGATCGGCCCCTGTTGGAAGACGAAGCTGCCCGTTTCCGGACGATAGATCTCGGTGCCGGTGATGTCGGCAGGCAGCAAGTCAGGGGTGAATTGAATGCGGTGGAATTGTGCTTCGACGCCTTCGGCCAGTTCCTTGATCGCTTTGGTCTTGGCCAGACCCGGTGCGCCCTCGACCAGCATGTGGCCGTCAGCGAGCAGGGCAATCAACAGCCGCTCGATCAGTTTTTCCTGGCCGAGAATCTGCGTTGAGAGAAAGGTTCGCAGCGCAATCAGCGCTTCACGATGTTCCATCGTTGACTGTTCCTGGCAGGGTGACCGACAGCGTCAAACGACGCTGAGGTTGGGGGTGTTACTTTAATCCATCCGGGGCTGTGCCGACTAACGGCTATGGGCTTTTTTCCGGGATTGTCGGATTTAACCTGCGTAAATATCGGAATTGTCTGACGTGTCGTGTTTAAGCTGTGTAGGAGATTGCTGCTGGATAAATCTCCATCACGGCCTTCCGCAGTACTTACACCCGATAAAATGCCGTCGCATTGTCCCACAGCGCCAGCCGTGCGCCTTGTTCGCCCACTGCATCGATCAGCAGTTCGATATCGCTCGCTGCAAACGGCCGTGGCGCACGAGTGGAGGGCAGGTCGGTGCCGAACATCAGGGCGTGGGGGTTGGCGGCGAAAATGTCTTTTAGTGTCGAGGCTGCCGGGAAGTCCACCCGACCAAAACCGCAGGCCTTGATACGTACGCCTTTTTCGGCCAGACGCAGGACGCTGGGCAGACCCTCTTTGCTCAAACCCAGATGATCAATGCTGATCGCCGGCAATTGCAGCAGGCGTTGTTCAATCTCGGGCAACTCACGGGAGTCGATGTACAGCTCAGAGTGCCATCCCACTTGCTCGTGCACGCGATGGGCCAGCGCTTCAAGCTGGTCCAGTTGCTCCGAACCGCCACGCTTGAGGTTAAAGCGCAGTGCGCGCACCCCAAAGCCATTCAGGGTTTGCAGTTCGGCGCTGGTCACGCGGTCTGGCAATTGGGTCACGCCGACGAAGCCTGACCCTAGTCGATGCAGGGCGTCGAGCAGATAACCTTGATCGAAGCCCTGGAAAGAACCGGACACCACCGCACCGCCGGTGACGCCCAGTGGCCGGGTTTGGGCCAGGTAATCCTCGACGGTAAAAGGTTCGGGCAGATAACCGTTGTTGGGCACCAGGGGAAAGCGCGAATCGATGATGTGGCAGTGGGCATCGAAAATCGGTGGGGTCATGACTGTTCCCGTCTTAGTGTCGGTTGACGATCAAGCGATGGGGTTCAGGCAATTTCGCTGACGTAGGTGCCGATGTCTTCCAGAATGATCTGCAAGGTTTCCTGGACATCACGCAACTCGTCCGCCGGTGTTGTGTGACGAATTTCATAGGTGACATGACCCTCGAGCTGCTCAGCGTCGGCGGGGTCGATTTCAACCAGCAGGCGTTCGGCGCTGAAGGTGACTTTCAAGTTTTCCAGGGTCAGTGTCTTGTCGTCACCGACTGTGATCTCCACCTGATTCTCGTCAGGGAAGCGGGTCAGCGAGAACAGATCGCCTGTTTCCCCGTGGCAGCAGAACAAGGCCATATCGTCGTATTCGTCATCGCAAGGGTTGACGATGAGGGCGGTCGCGTTGATTTGCATGATGGTTTCCTGATCTATCGAGGCAGACAAAATTTGATTTTGCCAGTCTCGGCGATTGTTTGTCGGTTAATTACACGCTATGTCCCAGTGGCCTGCTAGGTTTTTATTGGGCGGGGCAGGGGCTATAATGCGGGCCATTACACCTTCGTAATGCTTAAGAATGTTTACTCGATATGACCCTGATTGTTAGAGACAGCAATGGTACCCAACTGGCCGACGGCGACTCAGTGACGCTGATTAAGGACCTTAAAGTCAAAGGCACTTCGGTCACGCTCAAGCGTGGCACCATGGTCAAGGGCATTCGCCTGACCGATAACGAAGATGAAGTTGAATGCAAGGTCGAGAAAGTCAAAGGCTTGGTATTGCGTACCGAGTTCTTGAAAAAAGCCTGATCCCTGATCATCGGCTGCTTGTCCAGGGGTGCGCAATCGCACCCCGTGACGTTTTATCCACAATCCCCCGCTTCATCCGGCTGGCTGTGATCCTCTTCTCAGTCTCGGCAATGCCTTCCCTTGATCATTCAAGAACACCTGATTCGGTGTCGACCTCTATTTAGAGGGGATTTCGCGCGCCTGTTACGTGCCGATGACCGAATATGTCGCAGCACCGCAAGCAGGGTCGGGCCCGCTATCGTTAAGCTTCGCAGCAGGATGGACACCTCTAAAGACACAGCCCGCCCGGGCAGTCGTTTTTGTAGATGCCCATTTTCTTCACCGAGTTCACTCTCGGGAAAATGAATGTGACTACCCGATCGTGACGAGCGTTTGTTCTTTAGCTTCATTACCCTGTCATGCTGTGCTGCGTTTGTTTGAAACTCAGCACGCGTGATGGCGATTCCCTGAACGGGATGCGACGCTTCTATCAATAAAAAGCCCAAGCGGAGTACCACAGATGGCGTTCTTCACCGCAGCCAGCAAGTCCGACTTCCAGCATCAACTGCAAGCGGCACTGGCGCAGCACATCAGTGAACAGGCACTGCCACAAGTGGCGCTGTTCGCTGAGCAATTCTTCGGCATTATTTCCCTTGATGAACTGACCCAGCGCCGGCTATCCGACCTGGCCGGTTGCACCTTGTCTGCCTGGCGACTGCTTGAACGTTTCGAACATATTCATCCGCAAGTGCGGGTCTACAACCCTGATTACGAGCGCCATGGCTGGCAGTCGACCCACACCGCGGTCGAGGTTCTGCATCACGATCTACCGTTTTTGGTGGACTCGGTCCGTACCGAGCTGAACCGTCGCGGTTACAGCATTCACACCCTGCAAACCACCGTGCTGAGCGTGCGTCGCGGCAGCAAGGGCGAATTGCTGGAGTTGTTGCCCAAGGGTTCTCACGGCGAGGACATCCTGGAAGAGTCTCTGATGTACCTGGAGATTGATCGCTGCGCCAATGTTGCCGAAATGAATGTGCTGGTTCGTGAACTCGAGCAAGTGCTGGATGAAGTACGGATCGCGGTCGCTGACTTCGAACCGATGAAGGTCAAGATCAACGAGCTGCTGGCCGGTATCGACACCCTTGAGTTTGCCGTTGAAGAAGGCGAGAAGTCCGAGGTCAAGGTCTTCCTGCAATGGCTGGTGGACAACCACTTCACCTTCCTTGGCTACGAAGAGTTCGAAGTCCGTAATGACAATGGCGGCGGCTATCTCGTGTATGACGAGTCGTCCTTCCTCGGTCTGACCAAGCTGCTGCGCGCAGGGCTGACCAAAGAAGACCTGCACATCGAAGACTACGCAGTGAATTATCTGCAAGAGCCGATGTTGCTGTCGTTCGCCAAGGCCGCACACCCAAGCCGGGTGCATCGCCCGGCGTACCCGGATTACGTGTCGATCCGCAAGATCGATGCTACCGGCAAAGTGATCAAGGAATGCCGCTTCATGGGCCTGTACACCTCATCGGTGTACGGCGAGAGCGTGCGTCAGATCCCTTACATTCGCCGCAAGGTTGCCGAAGTCGAGCGTCGCTCCGGTTTCGATGCCAAGGCGCATCTGGGCAAGGAATTGGCGCAAGTGGTGGAAGTGCTGCCGCGTGATGATCTGTTCCAGACCCCGGTGGACGAGTTGTTCAGCACCGTGATGTCCATCGTCCAGATCCAGGAGCGCAACAAGATTCGCGTGTTCCTGCGCAAGGACCCGTATGGCCGGTTCTGCTACTGCCTGGCCTATGTGCCGCGCGACGTTTATTCCACCGAAGTCCGGCAGAAAATCCAGCAAGTACTGATGGATCGCTTGAAGGCCAGCGATTGCGAATTCTGGACCTTCTTCTCCGAGTCAGTATTGGCGCGCGTGCAGTTGATCCTGCGAGTGGACCCGAAAAGCCGTCTCGACATCGACGCACAGCAGCTGGAAAACGAAGTGGTACAGGCTTGCCGGTCTTGGCAGGACGATTACTCCAGCCTCGTTATCGAAAGCTTCGGCGAAGCCCACGGCACCAATGTGCTGTCCGACTACCCTAAAGGTTTTCCGGCCGGTTACCGTGAGCGCTTTGCTGCGCATTCGGCCGTGGTCGACATGCAGCATTTGCTCAGTCTGACTGAAGCCAATCCGTTGGTGATGAGCTTCTACCAGCCGCTGGCGCAAGCCGGTAAGCAGCAACTGCATTGCAAGCTTTACCACGCCGATACCCCGCTGGCCTTGTCCGACGTCCTGCCGATTCTGGAGAACCTTGGCCTGCGCGTGCTGGGTGAGTTCCCTTATCGCCTGCTTCGAAAAAATGGCCGCGAGTTCTGGATTCACGACTTTGCCTTTACGGCGGGTGAAGGCCTGAACCTCGACATTCAGCAACTCAATGACACGCTGCAAGATGCGTTCGTACATATCGTGAGCGGCGATGCCGAAAATGATGCGTTCAACCGTCTGGTGTTGACGGCGGGTCTGCCGTGGCGCGATGTCGCGTTGCTGCGTGCTTATGCCCGTTACATGAAGCAGATTCGTCTGGGCTTTGATCTGGGTTATATCGCCAGCACCCTGAACAACCACACCGATATCGCTCGCGAGCTGACGCGGTTGTTCAAAACGCGCTTCTATCTGGCGCGAAAACTGACTTCCGACGACTTGGAAGACAAGCAGCAGCGCCTGGAACAAGCGATTCTGGCGGCACTGGACAACGTTCAGGTGCTCAACGAAGACCGCATCCTGCGTCGTTACCTGGACCTGATCAAAGCTACCTTACGGACCAACTTCTACCAACCGGACGCCAACGGTCAGAACAAAAGCTACTTCAGCTTCAAGTTCAACCCGCGCCTGATTCCCGAGCTGCCCAAGCCGGTGCCAAAATTCGAGATCTTCGTCTATTCGCCACGGGTCGAAGGTGTGCACCTGCGCTTCGGCAACGTCGCTCGTGGTGGCTTGCGCTGGTCGGACCGTGAGGAAGACTTCCGCACCGAAGTGTTGGGTCTGGTAAAAGCCCAGCAAGTGAAGAACTCGGTCATCGTGCCAGTGGGCGCCAAAGGTGGCTTCATTCCGCGTCGCCTGCCGTTGATTGGCGGCAGCCGTGACGAGACTCAGGCTGAAGCGATCACCTGCTACAAAATCTTCATTTCCGGTTTGCTGGACATCACCGACAACCTCAAGGACGGTGGCCTGGTGCCGCCGACCAATGTGGTACGGCATGACGAGGATGATCCGTACCTCGTCGTTGCAGCTGACAAAGGTACCGCAACGTTCTCTGATATCGCCAACGGGATTGCCATCGATTACGGCTTCTGGCTCGGCGATGCTTTCGCCTCGGGTGGTTCGGCCGGTTACGACCACAAAAAAATGGGCATCACCGCTAAAGGCGCGTGGGTCGGTGTGCAGCGTCACTTCCGTGAACGCGACATCAACGTCCAGCAAGACAGCATCAGTGTGATCGGTATCGGTGATATGGCCGGTGACGTGTTCGGCAACGGCTTGTTGATGTCCGACAAGCTGCTGCTGGTTGCTGCGTTCAACCACCTGCACATCTTCATCGATCCGAATCCTGAGCCGGCCAACAGTTTCATCGAGCGCCAGCGCTTGTTTGATCTGCCGCGTTCGGCCTGGAGCGACTACGACGCCAGCATCATGTCCGAAGGCGGCGGGATCTTCTCGCGCAGTGCGAAAAGCATCGCCATCAGCCCACAGATGAAAGAACGCTTCGACATCACGGCCGACAAGCTGACCCCGACCGAGTTGCTCAATGCGCTGCTCAAGGCGCCGGTGGATCTGCTGTGGAACGGAGGTATCGGTACGTACGTCAAATCCAGCGAAGAAAGCCACGCCGATGTCGGCGACAAGGCCAACGATGCGCTGCGTGTGAACGGCAATGAACTGCGCTGTAAAGTAGTGGGCGAGGGCGGCAACCTGGGCATGACCCAATTGGGTCGGGTCGAGTTCGGCCTCAATGGCGGCGGCTCCAATACCGACTTCATCGACAACGCCGGTGGTGTGGATTGCTCCGACCACGAAGTGAATATCAAGATTCTGCTCAACGAAGTCGTTCAGGCCGGTGACATGACTGAGAAGCAGCGAAACCTGCTGCTCGAAAGCATGACCGACGAAGTCGGCAGCCTGGTGCTGGGCAACAACTATAAGCAGACGCAGGCCTTGTCCCTGGCCGCGCGTCGCGCTTATGAGCGGATCGCTGAATACAAGCGTCTGATGAGCGATCTGGAAGCGCGTGGCAAGCTGGACCGTGCCATCGAGTTCCTTCCGACCGAAGAGCAGTTGGCCGAGCGGACTGGGGCGGGCCATGGCCTGACCCGTGCCGAACTGTCGGTGCTGATCTCTTATAGCAAAATCGACCTCAAGGAATCGCTGCTCGGGTCCCGCGTTCCAGATGACGATTATCTGGTGCGCGACATGGAGACGGCATTCCCGCCTTCGCTGGCCGCCAAGTTCTCCGAGGCCATGCGTCGTCACCGCCTCAAGCGCGAAATCGTCAGCACCCAGATCGCCAACGACCTGGTCAACCATATGGGCATCACCTTCGTTCAGCGGCTCAAAGAGTCCACTGGCATGAGTGCGGCCAATGTGGCGGGCGCTTACGTGATCGTGCGGGACATCTTCCACCTGCCGCACTGGTTCCGGCAGATCGAGGCCCTGGATTACAAGGTTCCGGCCGAAATCCAGTTAGCCCTGATGGACGAGCTGATGCGTCTGGGTCGTCGCGCCACGCGCTGGTTCCTGCGTAGCCGTCGCAACGAACTGGATGCTGGACGCGACGTCGCACACTTCGGTCCGCACATCGCGGCGTTGGGTCTCAAGCTTGACGAGCTGCTGGAAGGCCCGACCCGGGAAGTCTGGCAGGCTCGTTATCAAACGTATGTCGAAGCCGGCGTACCCGAGTTGCTGGCGCGCATGGTCGCAGGCACCAGCCACTTGTACACGCTGTTGCCAATCATCGAAGCGTCGGATGTCACCGGGCAGAACGCTGCCGATGTGGCCAAGGCTTACTTCGCCGTGGGCAGCGCGCTGGACGTGACTTGGTACTTGCAACAGATCAGCAACCTGCCGGTGGAAAACAACTGGCAGGCCCTGGCACGTGAAGCCTTCCGTGACGACATCGACTGGCAGCAACGGGCGATCACTGTGTCGGTCCTGCAGATGCCGGATGCTCCGGCGGATGTCGAAGCGCGCCTGACATTGTGGCTTGAACAGCACCTGCCAATGGTCGAGCGCTGGCGGGCAATGCTGGTTGAGCTGCGTGCGGCCAGCGGAACTGACTACGCGATGTATGCCGTCGCCAACCGTGAGTTGCTGGATTTGGCGATGAGTGGTCAGGCGGTTGTGGTTTGATGGTGTGAGTTGAAGCGGTAACAAAGGGCCCTGCATCGCGAGATGTGGGGCTTTTTTGTTTTCTGACTCTGACAGTATTGAAGGCAAAAAAAACCCCGTCACCAGGACGGGGTTTTTTCAACGCGGTGTTTCGTTACGCTTGAACGACCGGGATGTTGGCGTTCGCTGCAGCTTCACGGAACTCGGCGATCTGGTCGAAACTCAGGTAGCGGTAAACGTCCGCTGCCATGGTGTCGATTTCTTTCGCGTAGGCCATGTATTCCTCAACGGTCGGCAGGCGACCCAGGATCGATGCAACAGACGCCAACTCGGCCGAGGCCAGGTAAACGTTCGCGCCATCACCCAGACGGTTGGGGAAGTTACGGGTCGACGTGGACACCACGGTAGCGTTAGGTTCAACGCGTGCCTGGTTACCCATGCACAACGAGCAACCTGGCATTTCCATGCGTGCGCCAGCTTTGCCGTAGATGCCGTAGTAGCCTTCTTCGGTCAACTGGTGCGCGTCCATTTTGGTCGGAGGCGACAGCCACAGACGGGTTGGCAGCGAACCTTCAACTTTCTGCAGCAGTTTGCCTGCAGCGCGGAAGTGACCGATGTTGGTCATGCACGAACCGATGAATACTTCGTCGATCTTCTCGCCAGCAACGCTGGAAAGCAGACGGGCGTCGTCCGGGTCGTTTGGCGCGCAGAGCACAGGCTCTTTGATGTCAGCCAGGTCGATTTCGATGGTTTCGGCGTATTCGGCGTCAGCATCGGCAACCATCAGCTCAGGGTTGGCAACCCAGGCTTCCATCGCTTGAGCACGACGTTCCAGAGTACGAGCATCGCCGTAGCCTTCGCCGATCATCCAGCGCAGCAGGGTAATGTTGGACTTCAGGTACTCGGCGATCGACTCTTTCGACAGCTTGATGGTGCAACCGGCAGCGGAACGCTCGGCAGAGGCGTCGGACAGCTCGAAAGCCTGTTCGATGCTCAGGTTGTCGAGGCCTTCGATTTCCAGGATGCGACCGGAGAATGCGTTTTTCTTGCCTTTCTTCTCTACGGTCAGCAGGCCAGCCTGAATCGCGTAGTAAGGAATGGCGTGAACGAGGTCACGCAGGGTGACGCCAGGTTGCATTTTGCCTTTGAAGCGGACCAGGATCGATTCCGGCATGTCCAACGGCATAACGCCCGTGGCAGCAGCGAACGCGACCAGACCGGAACCGGCCGGGAAAGAAATCCCCATTGGGAAACGGGTGTGCGAGTCACCACCGGTACCGACGGTGTCCGGCAGGAGCATACGGTTCAGCCAGCTGTGGATGATGCCATCGCCCGGACGCAGGGAAACACCGCCGCGGGTCATGATGAAGTCAGGCAGGGTGTGGTGAGTCTTGACGTCGATCGGCTTTGGATATGCCGCGGTGTGGCAGAAAGACTGCATGACCAGATCGGTAGAGAAACCCAGGCAAGCCAGGTCTTTCAATTCGTCGCGGGTCATCGGGCCAGTCGTGTCCTGGGAACCGACGGTGGTCATCTTCGGCTCGCAGTACGTGCCTGGACGAACGCCGGCGACGCCGCATGCCTTGCCGACCATTTTCTGCGCCAGGGTGAAACCCTTGGTGCTGGCAGCCGGTTGTTCAGGCAGCTTGAACAGGGTCGAAGGTGGCAGACCCAGTTCGGTACGGGCTTTTTCGGTCAGGCCACGGCCAATGATCAGTGGGATACGGCCGCCAGCACGAACTTCGTCGAGCAGTACAGGGGTCTTCATTTCGAAGGTGGCCAGGACTTCTTCGCTGTTGTGCTTGGTGACTTTACCGGCATGCGGGTAAAGGTCGATCACGTCGCCCATGTTCATCAGGGAAACGTCGAATTCGATCGGCAGAGCGCCGGCATCTTCCATGGTGTTGTAGAAGATTGGAGCGATCTTGTTACCGAAGCAGAAACCGCCGGAGCGCTTGTTCGGTACGAAAGGAACGTCGTCGCCGAAGAACCACAGCACCGAGTTGGTGGCTGATTTACGCGAAGAACCGGTACCGACCACGTCACCGACGTAGGCGATAGGGAAACCTTGGCCGCGCATGGTTTCGATCTGCTTCATCGGGCCAGTCACGCCTTGTTCATCAGGCACGATGCCGTCACGGGCCATTTTCAACATGGCCAGGGCGTGCAGCGGGATGTCAGGACGGGACCAGGCATCAGGTGCAGGGGACAGGTCGTCGGTGTTGGTTTCGCCGGTGACCTTGAACACGCGTAGGCTGATTTTGTCGTCCAGAACAGGGCGCTTCTGGAACCACTCGCCGTCGGCCCAGGATTGCAGAACACCTTTAGCATGAACGTTGCCGTTCTTGGCTTTTTCAGCCACGTCGTGGAACGCGTCGAACATCAGCAGGGTGTGCTTGAGTTCTTTGGCAGCGACTGGCGCCAATTCAGCGTTGTCCAGCAGGTCAACCAGGGTGACGATGTTGTAGCCACCTTGCATGGTGCCCAACAGTTCAACAGCACGCTTTTTGTCGATCAGCGGAGAGGTGGCTTCACCTTTGGCCAGAGCGGACAGGAAGCCAGCTTTGACGTATGCAGCTTCGTCAACGCCTGGTGGAACGCGATTTGTAATCAGGTCGACAAGGAAAGCTTCTTCGCCAGCCGGGGGATTTTTCAGCAGCTCGATCAGGCCTGCGGTTTGTTCGGCGTTAAGCGGCTGGGGCACGATACCCTGGGCGGCACGCTCTTCGATGTGTTTACGGTAGGCTTCAAGCACAGTATTACCCTCATCAGTGGTCCCAAATGGGTGTCCGGGACGCTCATCCAGAAAATTATCCGCACCCATGCGCTTTTTAGGCTTTTTGAGCCATTTGGCCGGGGAGTCGGTAATTTCTTACAGAAGCTGTTTTCAAAGTTTTACGCCTGCAGGACGGCTGATGAGTGTCGACACAGAATTTTTCGAAGAGAAATACCTGCATCAACACCGGACTGCTGGGTTACTTGACTGTGCTCGTGACGCTTTGAAAACAGCTTCTAACGGACATTGGCGCCTTAAAAGGCTCGATGATTCTACGGCAAAAATCGGGTAAAGGTAAGTTAGACCCTGCATGTTCAGGGGTGACCCTCGTTAGACAAAGGGCTAACATGCGCGCTTGTTTTGCCTGTTGCCGTCCTCTCGACCATGTCCAATCAAACCATCAAGACTCCCTGCATCGGCCTCTGTTCTACTGTTTATGGGGATCTGGTGTGCCGTGGTTGCAAGCGATTCCACCACGAAGTAATCAACTGGAATGGTTACAACGAGGATGAAAAGCGTGCTGTCTGGCTGCGCCTGGAACAACTGCTCGTCCAGGTCATGACCGCCAAGCTTGAAGTGTTCGACGCTGCCAAGCTGCGTCAGCAGCTGGAAAAACGCAAAATCCGCTTTGTGCCACATCAGTCGGCCTATTGCTGGGCCTACCAACTGATTGCCCGCGGTGCGCGGGTTATCAGTCAGCTTGATGCGTATGGGGTGGTGCTGATGCCGGAGTTTCGTAGTTGGGCCCTGCCAGAACTGCGCGATGCGATTGATCGCGAGTTTTTTCTGCTGTCAGAAGCCCATTACGAACGGTACATCGCCCCGGGTTTTCTCAAGGATGCGTTTGGCGTCAGGTAAATCGCTTCAAGCCATTCGCGAAGGCGATGTAACGGGCACAAACGCTATCAGCCCTTGGCCGCCAGCTCTTCCAGATGAGCAATGATTTCTTCGGTTTTCAGCACTAACACATCGGTTTCCAGTGAATCGAGCACCACTTCGGCGGTGTTGCCGATCAGTGCGCCGGAAATACCCGTGCGCGCCACAGTGCCGATCACGGTGACGACCGCGTTGAGTTTGCGCGCGGTATAAGGGATCAGCACGTCGGCCGGGCCTTCGGCGATGTGCAGGTGGGCGTCATCGACATCGAACTCGGCCTGAAACGCCCGGCATTGATCCCGGTAGCGCGCTTCGATGCTTTCTTTGAGCTGAAACACCGGATCGGCGGCTGACAGCATGGGTGAAGGGTGCGCGGTGATGACATGCAATTGCGCCTTGGCCAGCGCGGCAATCTGGAAGCCGTGATCAACGATGTTGAAGTGCAGGGCACGGTGCTCACCGTCAGAATTACCGACATCAACCGCCGCCAGAACCACCCCGCCAGTCCACGGCGTCGAGGTTTTGACCATCAGCACCGGGCTTGGGCATAGCCGCAGCAATTTCCAGTCATCGGGAGTCAGCAACGCTTTTTTCAGCGGGTTATCGGGGAAGTGCTGCTTGATGACCAGGCCACACCCTTTTTCCAGCTGAGCATCAATGATGGTTTGATGCAGCGTCTCGTTCCACTCTTGCTCGGCGGTAACGCTGAAGCCTTCGCTGATCAACCCGGTCGTGAGAACGCTGAGCAGGGCCGAGTGATCATGTTTTTTGTCGCAGACCAGCAAATGCAGATGTGCGCCAGTCACCCCCGCGATCAGTTTGGCGCGTTTAAGGGCCAGGCTTTCGGCATGTTGAGGCTCGATTATCACGAGGATGCTGCGAACGGCTTGCATGAGTTGGATCTCCCTAGATGCGACTGACTATTTTCACGGCGGCTGTTTAGCTACAACTATAGTTGCAGTCCGCTGACTGGGTTGTTGATCCAGATCAGGTCAAATCTGCTGCAAGGCGCTGGTTCATTCGCTCTGCCCTCGTATAATGCTGCGTTTTGCCCACCCAGCCGTGCTGTGAGCCTATGCAACTGAACCCTGAAATCGACGCTTCACATCCTGTAACCAAGGTTTCGAGGGCGCCCGTGCTGCCTGAAATCCATGAGTTTCTAGGGTGCAGGACCCCCGCGGGCTGGATTGAGGCGGCGTTGGCCAATCAGGAAAAGATGCTCCTCGATCACAAGAACTGTGAATTCAAGGCCGCCAGCACTGCCATGAGCATGATCGCCAAATACGGTTCGTATCCTGACTTGGTCATGATGATGTCGCGCCTCGCCCGTGAGGAGTTGGTGCACCATGAACAGGTCTTGCGGTTGATGAAAAAGCGCAAAATCGAATGGCGCGCATTGTCAGCCAGTCGTTATGCCTCTGGGCTGAGAGCAGCGGTGCGGACCCATGAGCCCGTCAAACTGGTCGATACGCTGGTGGTGGGTGCGTTTATCGAAGCCCGAAGCTGTGAGCGTTTCGAAGCCCTGGTGCCGTATCTGGATGAAGAGCTGGGCCGCTTCTATGATGGGTTGCTGAAAAGTGAAGCCCGGCATTTCCAGGGTTACCTCAAGCTGGCCTATCAATACGGTGAAGCTGCTGACGTTGAGCGGACCGTCGAAAAAGTCAGGGTACTCGAAGCCAGCCTCATCGACAGTCCCGATGTCGAGTTCCGCTTTCACAGTGGTATTCCGAGCCCTCAGCCCCGAGATTAAAGCTCCTCAGCCTACAGTCGCACAACGTTCTGTGTGAATAGGCCCGCGGCGCGCTTTCGCGGCTTTTGACGGCCACGACTTTGCCGATGGATGCGCTGCGGGTGTCCAGGTCCATCTGTTGTTCGATAGGGTTATAAAAACGGCTGTTGTCCGTCCAACTAGCAAGCTTGCTAATTAATGCATTGACATTCGCTGCCTAGGCAGTAGTATTTCGCCAACTCTCTGCCTAGGCAGCTTTTTGGTGGTTCGATGAAGCATTTCACGTCTGACAACTTCAACTCCGGTCTCATGGGTCTGTTGATCGGGCGCACGAACGCGCTCAAAGATCGCCTGCTGGACACGCATCTGGTGCCGTACGGTGTGACCGCATCGCAGTTTAAAGTGTTGGTTATCATTGCCCAGTTTTCTGCCGACACCCCGGCCGACCTGTGCCGTCACCTGTCCCTCGACAGTGGCTCAATGACTCGCATGCTGGACCGCCTTGAACAAAAAGAACTGATCACCCGCACCCGCTCGGACACTGATCGGCGCCAGGTACATCTGGCGTTGACCGAAGAGGGGAAAACGCTTTCGGACCGCCTTCCGCAGATCGGTGCCGAGGCCATGAACGACCTGTTGGGTGCGCTCGAACCGGCCGAATTGCAGAGCCTTGAGCAGATACTGACCAAGGTGCTGGTGGCGGCCGATGATCAGATCACTATTGCCCGTCTAGGCGTTAAAGCGACAGGTGGGAAATGAGTAACCTGACTCTGCGGACCTCAGTGAGTCTGGTGTTTCTCGCCATGAGCCTGGCCGGGTGCGCCAGTTACCGTGGTCTTGGCCCCGAAGGCACACGCCTGGATGCGAAAAACCTCCAGGCCGCGCAGACGCTCGATGGCGTGACGTTGTCGCCCGCCGTCTGGCCGAAAAGCGATTGGTGGAAAAGCCTCGGTGACCCGCAACTCGATGGTCTGATCAGTGAAGCATTGCGCGACAGCCCAGACATGCAAGTTGCCAGTGCCCGGGCGCATCAGGCCAGTGCCGCGGCGTATGCCACCGACGCTGCACGGATGCCGACCGTTGATGCCGAGGGGGGTATCAGTCGTTCACGTCTGGCTCGCGATCAGAGCCCGACAGGCGAGGGTGGTACCTACTCTACCGTGCGTAATCTGGGTGTGAATTTCAATTACACCTTCGACCTGTGGGGCGGCCAACGCGCCACGTGGGAAGCTGCACTTGGCCAGGCACGTGCCGCCGAAGTCGATCAGCAAGCCGCGCAACTGACCCTCGCGGCCGACGTTGCCCGCGCCTACAGCGACCTTGGTCAGGCCCATGTGGTTCATGATCTGGCGGCTGACGACTTGAAACGCACCCAGCAAATGCTTGAACTGGGTGACCGTCGTCTGAAGTCCGGGATCGACAGTCGCTATCAGTTCCAGCAGACCCAAAGTCTCGAAGCCAGTTCTGAAGAACAACTGATCAATGCCGCAAAACGTCTGCGTAGCGCGAAAATAGCCTTGGCGGTGTTGCTGGGCAAAGGGCCGGACCGGGGTGAAGAGATCGCCCGTCCTAAGGTTCTCCAGCCCAGTGCAGTTGCCTTGCCGTCGGCGCTGCCGGCTGAGCTGCTCGGGCGTCGTCCCGATCTGGTGGCCGCGCGTTGGCGGGTGGAAGCCGCGAGCAAAAGTATTGTCGCTGGCAAAACCCGCTTTTACCCAAACCTGAACCTGAGTGCTGCCGCAGGCACCGAGTCTTTGCTGGGTGACGCGCTGTTCGGTTCGGCCAGCCGTTTCTTCAATATCGCGCCTGCCGTGTCCTTGCCGTTGTTCGATGGCGGACGCCTGCGCGCCGATCTCGATGCTCGCGATGCCGATTACGACCTGGCCGTCGCGCAGTACAACAAAAGCCTGGTTCGGGCGTTGGGTGATGTCAGCGACACGCTCTCTCAACTGCGTGCCATCGGTGGTCAGATCGACGCCAAACAGCGCGCCACCGACATCGCTCAAGACTCCTACAACACGGTGGTCCAGCGATTTGGCTCGGGGATAGGCAACTACCTCGATGTGCTGAGCATTGAACAGCAATTGCTCCAGTCACAACGCCAACTGGCGGATCTCAACGCCGAACGAATCGATTTGTCGATCCAGTTGATGCAGGCACTGGGCGGAGGCTTTCAAGGTGAAAGCCAAGGCCTGAACACCCCATCAACCGCTTCGCTGACTGAATAACTCAAGGTAATCGTCATGGCTACTGCCGCTACCGAAAAGACGTCTGTACACGACCAAAAAGCTCAGAACGCAGCTCAGAACCAGAACCCGCGCAAGCGCAAGATCTGGCTGCTGGTGGTCCTGATGCTGGTGATCCTCGGCGGTCTCGGTATCTGGGGCTGGTATGAAATCTACGGGCGCTGGAACGAAAGCACTGATGACGCCTACGTAAACGGCAACGTGGTGGTCATTACCCCGCTGGTCACCGGGACGGTGGTGAGCATCGGCGCCGACGATGGCGATCTGGTTCGAGAGGGCCAGGTGCTTATCCAGTTCGACCCGAGCGATGCCGAAGTCAGCCTGCAAAGCGCCGAAGCCAATCTGGGCAAGACGGTGCGCCAGGTGCGCGGTCTTTACAGTAATGTCGACGGGATGAGGGCCCAGCTGGCCGCGCAACGGGCCGAGGTGCAGAAAGCCCAGGACAACTACAACCGCCGCAAGAATCTTGCCGCAGGCGGGGCGATCTCTCTGGAAGAGTTGTCCCATGCTCGCGACGACCTGACGACCGCGCAAAATGCGTTGAACAACGTCCAGCAGCAATTGGCTACCAGCTCCGCGCTGGTGGACGACACGGTGGTGTCCTCGCACCCGGATGTGAAAGCAGCTGCCGCGCAGTTGCGTCAGGCTTACTTGGGTAACGCCCGCAGCACCTTGATTGCCCCGGTCACCGGCTACGTAGCCAAGCGTACCGTGCAGTTGGGCCAGCGGGTTCAACCCGGCACCGCGTTGATGGCGGTGATTCCTCTGGATCAGCTGTGGATCGATGCCAACTTCAAAGAAACCCAGCTGGGCAAAATGCGCATCGGTCAGTCGGTGGACATTGAATCTGACCTGTACGGCAGTGACGTGAAGTTCAGCGGCACGGTTGACAGCCTGGGTGCCGGCACGGGTGGCGCGTTTGCCTTGCTGCCGGCGCAGAACGCCACCGGTAACTGGATCAAGATCGTGCAGCGCGTGCCGGTGCGGATTCACATCAACGCCGAGCAGTTGAAAGAGCATCCGTTGCGTATTGGCCTGTCGACCGTGGCCAACGTCAACCTGCACGATCAGAGCGGCCCGGTACTGGCACAGCAACCGCCGCAGAAGGCCTCGTTCAGTACCCATATCTACGAAGAACAACTGGCCGACGCCGACGCCCTGATCACGCGTTTGATCCACGATAACAGCGCCAACAACAGCAGAACGGTTCAGCGCTGATTCGCCAATCCGTCCGCTCCGGCCCCGTGGCTGGAGTGACGTTCAAGTGTTAAAGGATTCGCGATGAGCTCGACCGCCCCGGCCTCTTTTACGCCGCCCAGTTTGTTGATGTGCACCATCGGCCTGTCGCTGGCGACCTTTATGCAGGTGCTCGACACCACCATTGCCAACGTCGCTTTGCCGACCATCTCCGGCAATCTGGGGGTGAGTTCGGAGCAGGGTACGTGGGTCATCACCTCGTTTGCGGTCAGTAACGCGATTGCCTTGCCGCTGACCGGTTGGCTCAGCCGCCGGGTGGGCGAGGTAAAACTGTTTATCTGGGCCACCGTGCTGTTCGTGATCGCGTCGTTTTTGTGCGGGATTTCCCAGTCAATGCCAGAACTGGTGGGTTTTCGCGTGCTGCAAGGGGTGGTCGCCGGTCCGCTGTACCCCATGACCCAAACGCTGCTGATTGCGGTCTATCCCCCGGCAAAAAGGGGGATGGCACTGGCATTGCTGGCGATGGTCACGGTGGTGGCGCCCATTGCCGGGCCGATCCTTGGCGGATGGATCACCGACAGCTACAGCTGGCCATGGATTTTCTTCATCAACATTCCAATCGGTCTGTTCGCTGCGTTCGTTGTGCGCACACAAATGCGTACGCGGCCGGTGGTTACTAGCCGACAGCCCATGGATTACGTCGGCCTGTTGACGTTGATCGTGGGTGTAGGTGCGTTGCAAATCGTGCTCGACAAGGGCAATGACCTGGACTGGTTCGCGTCCAGCTTCATCGTGACAGGCACCGTCATTTCAGTGGTCTTCCTGGCAATATTCATCATTTGGGAAATGACCGACCGGCACCCCATCGTCAATTTACGGCTGTTCGCCTTTCGTAACTTCCGCATCGGGACCATCACTCTGGTGGGGGGCTATGCCGGATTCTTCGGCATCAACCTGCTGCTGCCGCAATGGCTGCAGACACAGATGGGGTATACCCCGACCTATGCCGGGCTGGCGGTGGCGCCCATTGGCATTCTGCCGGTGCTGATGTCGCCCTTTGTCGGAAAATACGCGCACAAATTCGACCTGCGACTGCTGGCCGGGCTGGCGTTTTTTGCGATAGGGCTGAGCTGCTTCATGCGCGCCGATTTCACCAGTCAGGTCGATTTTGAGCATATCGCGCTGGTGCAACTCTTCATGGGGGCTGGCGTGGCGTTGTTCTTCATGCCGACGTTGACCATCTTGCTGTCTGACTTGCCGCCTGACCAGATCGCCGATGGCTCGGGGCTGGCGACGTTTCTACGGAACCTGGGGGGCAGTTTTGCCGCATCGCTCACCACCTGGATCTGGATTCGGCGGGCGAATCAGCACCATGCCTATTTAAGCGAAAATATCAGCACCTATGACGCTACGACCCGCGATGCGCTGAGCAACCTAGGCGGGGCCGGTAGTCAGGCGTACGCGCAACTCGAAGGGATGCTCAACAGCCAGGCGTACATGATGTCGACCGTCGACTACTTCCACATGTTGGGCTGGGCTTTTATGGGCTTGATCGTACTGGTGTGGATGGCCAAGCCTCCGTTTACGGCGAAGGCGGGACCGCCGGCGGGGCATTGAGGGTCACCAGAAGCAGGTCTGTGGTTCTCCGAAAATTCATGGTGGCGGGCTGGCAACTACGCGTCCCGCCGCGATGGTGTCAGTGAGTCAGCGCCGGTACCGGCACAAAATCAAACGCCGCCAACTGAAACCCCTGTTCATCCACCTGCAACGCCCAGCCCTGACGATCCCAATCCCCCAGGACAATCCGCTTCGCCGCATCGTTGCCGATCAGCAGTTTATGGATCGCCGGACGATGGGTGTGACCGTGGATCAGCGTGCGCACACCGTATTGCGCCATGATCCGTGGGATTTCCTCGGGCGTAACGTCGACGATGTCGTTGGCTTTCATGCGGGTCTGTGCGCGACTTTCGCTGCGCAGTTTGCGCGCCAGTTTGTGCCGCGTGCCCAAGGGCAAATGACGTAAAACCCATAAGGTCAGCGGGTTGCGCAGGTAACGGCGCATGCGCATGTAGGCTTCGTCGCGGGTACACAGGCTGTCACCATGCATCAGCAGCACAGGCTCGCCATTGAGCTGGACCACGCTTGGGTCCTTCAACAAGGTGCAACCCGCCGCCTTGCAGAACGCCTTACCGATCATGAAGTCGCGATTGCCGTGCATCAGGAACACCAGCGTGCCGCTGTCGCTCAGTGCGCGCAGGGCTTGGCAGATAGACAGTTGGAACGGCGACATGGCGTCATCGCCGATCCATGCCTCGAAAAAGTCCCCGAGGATGTACAGCGACTCGGCCGTGCGGGCCCGGCCGTCGAGTAATTCCAGAAACGCCCGGGTGATGTCCGGCCGCTGCTCTTCCAGGTGCAGATCAGAGATCAGCAATATCACTCAATGATCTCGGCTTTCACGATGATCACGTCTTCGGCGGGCACGTCCTGATGACCGGCTTTCATGGTGGTCGCCACGCCTTTGATCTTCTCGACCGAGTCCATACCCTCTACCACTTCACCAAAGACGGTGTAGCCCCAGCCTTGAACGGTCGGTGCAGTGTGGTCAAGGAAATCGTTGTCGCCCACGTTGATGAAGAACTGCGAGGACGCCGAATGCGGCTCCATGGTGCGGGCCATGGCCACGGTGCCTTTTCGGTTGGAAAGGCCGTTGTTGGCTTCGTTTTTGATCGTGGCGCGGGTTTTCTTTTGTGCCATGCCCGGCTCGAAACCGCCGCCCTGGATCATGAAATTGCTGATCACACGATGGAATATAGTGTTGTCGTAATGGCCTTCTTTAACGTACTGCACAAAGTTGGCTACGGTTTCCGGCGCTTTATCGGCGTTCAGTTGCAGGACGATGTCGCCGTGGTTCGTGCTCAGTTTGACTTTGGACATTTTAAAAATCACTCGTTTTGAATTCGTGGAAGGCGCGCGCGCTGGTCGCAACACCTTGACAGCTTCGGCTATGATAAGCGCTTTGATTTAGTCGGCCTACCCTGGCCGCGCACTTGTACGTTCAAGGATCCTATGAGCAAGCCCACTGACTCCACTGCGAATTCCAAGGCAGGTCCTGCTGTCCCGACCAATTTCCTGCGCGCAATCGTGCAGGCAGACCTGGACTCTGGCAAGCACACCCAGATCGTGACCCGTTTCCCGCCTGAGCCCAACGGTTACCTGCACATCGGCCACGCCAAGGCGATCTGCGTGAACTTCGGTCTGGCTCAGGAGTTCGGTGGCGTAACGCACCTGCGTTTCGATGACACCAACCCGGCCAAGGAAGACCAGGAATACATCGACGCCATCGAAAGCGATGTGAAGTGGCTGGGTTTCGAGTGGGCCGGCGAAGTGCGTTATGCCTCGCAATACTTCGATCAATTGCATGAGTGGGCCATCGTACTGATCAAGGCTGGCAAGGCGTTCGTCTGCGACCTGAGCCCCGAGCAGTCCAAGGAATACCGCGGTAACTTGATCGAGCCTGGCAAGAACAGCCCGTTCCGTGAGCGTAGCGTCGAGGAAAACCTGGACCTGTTCGCCCGGATGAAGGCTGGCGAGTTCAAAGACGGTGAGCGTGTACTGCGGGCCAAGATCGACATGGCTTCGCCGAACATGAACCTGCGCGACCCGATCCTGTACCGCATTCGCCATGCGCATCACCATCAGACCGGCGATAAGTGGTGCATCTACCCGAACTATGACTTCACCCACGGTCAGTCGGACGCCATCGAAGGCATTACCCACTCGATCTGCACCCTTGAATTCGAAGGCCATCGCCCGCTGTACGACTGGTTCCTGGACAACCTTCCAGTGCCGAGCCATCCGCGTCAGTACGAGTTCTCGCGTCTCAACCTGAGCTACACCGTCACCAGCAAGCGCAAGCTCAAGCAACTGGTCGACGAGAAGCATGTGCATGGCTGGGATGACCCGCGCATGTCGACTTTGTCGGGGTTCCGTCGTCGCGGCTACACTGCGGGCTCGATCCGTAACTTCTGCGAGATGGTCGGCACCAACCGTTCCGATGGCGTTGTCGATTTCGCCATGCTCGAATTCAGCATCCGTGATGACCTCGACCACAGCGCACCACGTGCCATGTGCGTGCTGCGTCCGCTGAAAGTCGTGATCACCAACTACCCGGAAGGCCAGGTCGAGAAGCTCGAGTTGGCGCGTCACCCGAAAGAAGACATGGGTGTACGTGAACTGCCGTTTGCGCGCGAAATCTACATCGACCGTGATGACTTCATTGAAGAGCCGCCAAAAGGCTACAAGCGTCTTGAGCCCAACGGCGAAGTGCGCCTGCGTGGCAGTTACGTGATTCGCGCCGACGAAGCGATCAAGGACGCCGACGGCAACATCGTCGAACTGCATTGCTCGTACGATCCGGAAACCCTGGGTAAAAACCCTGAAGGGCGCAAGGTCAAAGGCGTGGTGCATTGGGTGCCGGCAGCGGCAAGCCTCGAGTGCGAAGTACGTTTGTACGATCGTCTGTTCCGCTCGCCGAGCCCGGACAAAGCGGAAGACGGCGACAGCTTCCTGGACAACATCAACCCTGATTCCCTGCAAGTGCTCACGGGTTGCCGTGCTGAGCCGTCATTGGCGCAAGCGCAGCCGGAAGACCGTTTCCAGTTCGAGCGCGAAGGTTATTTCTGCGCGGACATCAAGGACTCGAAACCCGGTCAGCCAGTGTTTAACCGTACTGTGACGCTGCGTGACTCATGGGGTCAGAGCTAAGGAATCATCGTGCTCTCAATTTACAACACGCTCACCAAGAGCAAAGAAGTCTTCAAGCCTCTGGACGGCAACAAGGTGCGGATGTACGTGTGCGGCATGACCGTATATGACTTCTGCCACCTTGGGCACGGCCGCAGCATGGTTGCGTTCGATCTGGTCACTCGCTGGTTGCGCTTCAGCGGGTATGACTTGACCTATGTACGCAACATCACCGATATCGACGACAAGATCATCAATCGTGCGCGTGAAAACGGCGAGTCATTCGAGGCGCTCACCGCACGCATGATCGATGCGATGCACGAGGACGAGGCGCGGCTGAACATTCTGCCGCCGGACATGGAGCCGCGCGCGACCGATCATATCGCGGGCATGCACGCCATGATCCAGACCTTGATCGACAAAGGTTATGCGTACGCCCCGGGCAACGGCGACGTGTATTACCGCGTCGGCAAGTTTGTGGGTTACGGCAAGCTGTCGCGCAAGAAAATCGAAGACCTGCGCATCGGTGCGCGGATCGAAGTGGATGAGTCCAAGGATGATCCGCTGGACTTCGTGCTATGGAAGGGCGTCAAGCCGGGCGAGCCAAGCTGGGATTCACCGTGGGGCGCTGGGCGTCCGGGCTGGCACATTGAATGTTCGGTGATGTCGACTTGCTGCCTGGGCGAGACCTTCGATATTCATGGCGGCGGCAACGATCTCGAGTTCCCGCACCATGAAAACGAAATCGCCCAGAGCGAGGCGGCCACGGGCAAGCCGTACGCCAACGCCTGGATGCACTGCGGCATGATCCGCATCAATGGCGAGAAGATGTCCAAGTCCTTGAACAACTTCTTCACCATTCGCGACGTGCTGGAGAAATACCAGCCGGAAGTGGTGCGCTATCTGTTGGTGTCCAGCCATTACCGCAGCTCGATCAACTACTCCGAAGACAGCCTGAAAGAGTCCAAGGGCGCGTTGGAACGTTTCTATCACGCCCTTAAAGGCTTGCCTGCCGTAGCGCCTGCCGGTGGCGAAGCGTTCGTCGAACGTTTCTCCGCGGCGATGAACGACGACTTTGGCACGCCGGAAGCCTGCGCGGTGCTGTTCGAGATGGTGCGCGAAATCAACCGTCTGCGTGACACCGATCTGGCGGCAGCTGCGGGCTTGGCGGCACGTCTGAAAGAATTGGCCAGTGTGTTGGGTGTTTTGCAGCTTGAGGCGGATGACTTTTTGCGTGCAGGCGCAGAGGGTCGGGTCGATGCGGTTGAAGTCGAAGCGCTGATCCAGGCCCGATTAAGCGCTCGTGCCAACAAGGACTGGGCCGAATCGGATCGCATTCGCGACCAACTCACCGCGATGGGGGTGGTGTTGGAAGACGGCAAGGGTGGAACGACCTGGCGTCTGGCGGACTGACTGTTGAACCATAAAAAACGGCACCCGAGGGTGCCGTTTTTTATGCCTGATCCCGCGCACTCAGACGTGCAGGGTTTCCGCGGCGTACAAGGTGTTTTCCAGTAGGCAGGCACGGGTCATCGGGCCAACGCCGCCCGGTACCGGGGTGATCCAGCCGGCGCGGGGCAGGGCGGTTTCATACACCACGTCACCGACCAGCTTGCCGTCTGCCTGACGATTAATGCCGACGTCGATCACGATCGCGCCTTCCTTGATCCACTCGCCTTTGACCAGGCCGGGCTTGCCGGCAGCGACAACCACGAGATCAGCACGGCCGATATGGCCTGGCAGGTCGCGGGTGAATCGGTGCGTGACAGTGACCGTACAGCCGGCCAGCAACAACTCCATCGCCATCGGACGTCCGACGATGTTACTGGCGCCAACGATGACGGCATCCATCCCGTAAAGATCGACACCGGTGCTTTCCAGCAAGGCCATGATGCCCTTGGGGGTGCAGGGGCGCAGCAGGGGGATGCGTTGCGCCAGCCGACCGACGTTATAAGGATGGAAGCCGTCCACGTCCTTATCCGGGCGAATGCGCTCCAGCAATTTTGAGGCATCCAGATGCGCGGGCAGTGGCAGTTGCACCAGAATGCCGTCGATATTTGGATCGTCGTTGAGGCGATCGATCAGGTCGGTCAGCTCATCCTGCGAGGTGTCGGTAGGCAAGTCATAGGCTTTGGAATTGAAGCCGACTTCTTCACAGTCTTTACGCTTGTGCGAGACATAAACCTGGGACGCGGGGTCGTTGCCAACCAGAATCACCGCGAGGCCCGGTGTACGCAGGCCCTGTTCGCGACGCTCGGTGACACGTTTAGCGATCTGCTGGCGCAGGCCGGCTGCGATCGCTTTACCGTCGATTAGTTTTGCTGTCATGACGCGTGATTAACCATCGAAAGGGATTGAAAAAGAGCGCGCATTCTCGCATGCCATGGCGCGAGGGCAAAGGCGCTTGGTCTGTATATTCCTCTAACTCCTTTATCTAACTGAATTTTTTTCGAAAAAGAGTTGACGACCTCGGGGCTCGTCTATAAGATTCGTCGCACTTGTCGGGCACAGCCTAGCACTGGTTAAGAACGTCGGGCAGAGTTGTAGATTGGCTCAGCGTGACTGAAGCTCTTAATTTGTAATCGGTTAATGAATACAGATTAAATAAGCGCCCGTAGCTCAGTTGGATAGAGCATCCGCCTTCTAAGCGGATGGTCGCAGGTTCGAGTCCTGCCGGGTGCGCCATTTAGGCAACTTTGGCACAAGTAATGTTTCATCGGTCACACGCTATATGGTGGGCGTAGCTCAGTTGGTAGAGCACGGGATTGTGACTCCCGTTGTCGAGGGTTCGATCCCCTTCGTCCACCCCATATTCGAAAGGCGCCTGACTTAAAAATCCGGCGCCTTTGCTTTAAAGGCTTGAAGCGCGGACGTGGTGGAATTGGTAGACACACTGGATTTAGGTTCCAGCGCCGAAAGGTGTGAGAGTTCGAGTCTCTCCGTCCGCACCAAGATACAAGCTTTGTGAAATGCCCGCGGCATTCATAAAGCAACAGAAAGCCGCCTAGTGCGGCTTTTTTTTGTTTCGGAATATTGAAAGTTTCGCCCGGCGCGACCACTCGCTTCGCCTGTTTTCTCTGGCGTTCAGCGATTTTTGGTTGATGCAGAGAGCTGGCGACGCATCAGGGGTTCCTTATATAGGGTGTGCCAGACGCGTCGCTTGCTGCCTTGCGTCAATCGTTCGCAATGGGCGTCGTCGCCCCCCTGCCGGCTGCTTGATTTCATGCTGCTTACTTACCCTTTTCAGTGGGGTGACTTCTTGAGTTTGACCCACTAGAATGCATGCCCTTGATTCTGGGGTCGGAAACGGCCGGCTAACGTCTGTGCAACGAGGAATATCCATGCAAGTTTCTGTTGAAAATACTTCCGCTCTTGAGCGCCGCATGACCATTGGCGTGCCTGCCGAACGCATCGAGACTGAAGTCAACAAGCGTCTGCAGCAGACTGCCCGTAAAGCTAAGATCCCAGGCTTCCGTCCTGGCAAAGTGCCTATGAGCGTGATCCGTCAGCGTTATGAAGATGGCGCTCGTCAGGAAGCGCTGGGCGATCTGATTCAGGCAACGTTTTACGAAGCAGTGGTTGAGCAGAAGCTCAATCCAGCTGGCGCACCTTCTGTAGAGCCAAAAACCTTTGAAAAAGGTAAAGACCTGGAATACGTGGCTACTTTCGAAGTATTCCCGGAATTCACGGTTGCAGGCTTCGAGTCCATCGCTGTCGAGCGTCTGAGTGCAGACGTGGCTGACGCCGATCTGGACAAAATGCTGGAAATCCTGCGCAAGCAAAATGTTCGTTTCGAAGTCACTGAGCGTGCCGCTCAGAACGAAGATCAACTGAACATCGATTTCGTTGGCAAGGTTGATGGCGAAGTGTTTGCTGGTGGCTCTGCCAAAGGTACTCAGCTGGTTCTGGGTTCCGGTCGTATGATCCCTGGCTTCGAAGACGGTCTGGTTGGCGCTAAAGCCGGCGAAGAGCGTGTTCTGAACCTGACCTTCCCGGAAAACTACCAGAACCTGGAGCTGGCCAATAAGGCCGCCGAGTTCACCGTGACGGTCAACACTGTTTCCGAGCCTAAATTGCCTGAGCTGAACGAAGAGTTCTTCACTCAGTTCGGCATCAAGGAAACGGGTATCGACGGTTTCCGCACCGAAGTTCGCAAGAACATGGACCGTGAGCTGCGTCAGGCGATCAAGTCCAAGGTCAAGAATCAGGTGATGGACGGCTTGCTGGCCTCCAACCCGATCGAGGTGCCTAAAGCACTGCTCGAAAACGAAGTGAACCGTCTGCGCGTGCAGGCTGTTCAGCAGTTTGGCGGCAACATCAAGCCGGATCAACTGCCAGCCGAGCTGTTCGAAGAACAAGCCAAGCGCCGTGTAGAGCTGGGCCTGATCGTTGCTGAAGTGGTCAAGCAGTTCGACCTCAAGCCTGATGATGCCCGTGTTCGCGAGATGATCCAAGAGATGGCATCGGCTTACCAAGAGCCTGAGCAGGTCGTGTCCTGGTACTACAAGAACGACCAGCAACTGAACGAAGTGCGTTCGGTTGTGCTGGAAGAGCAAGTTGTGGATACTGTTTTGCAGAAAGCTAGCGTGACCGACAAATCGGTCTCTTACGAAGAAGCAGTCAAGCCGGTAGAAGCTCCACACGCCGACTGATTTTTTCTCTCGTTCGAAAACACCCATAAGCCAGCCTTCGCGCTGGCTTATGTGTATTCAAGAAATGACTATTTGGGAGTGAATGCGAGACATGTCCCGCAATTCTTATATTCAGCAGAACTCTGACATCCAGGCCGCTGGCGGCCTGGTCCCGATGGTTATCGAGCAGTCCGCCCGTGGCGAACGCGCCTATGACATCTACTCGCGCCTCCTCAAGGAGCGGGTGATCTTTCTGGTAGGTCCAGTAGAAGACTACATGGCCAACCTGATTGCGGCGCAGCTGTTGTTCCTTGAAGCCGAAAACCCGGACAAGGACATCCATCTCTACATCAACTCACCAGGCGG
Organism: Pseudomonas sp. 10C3; assembly: GCF_036346185.1. Lineage (NCBI taxonomy): Bacteria > Pseudomonadati > Pseudomonadota > Gammaproteobacteria > Pseudomonadales > Pseudomonadaceae > Pseudomonas > Pseudomonas sp. 10C3. The sequence goes on from NZ_JASJVE010000007.1 coordinate 69,816, forward strand.
TTCGGTGACTGCGGGCATGTCGATCTACGACACCATGCAGTTCATCAAGCCAGACGTGTCGACCATTTGCATCGGTCAGGCCTGCAGCATGGGTGCTTTCCTGCTGGCTGGCGGCGCCGCTAAAAAGCGTTACTGCCTGCCAAACTCGCGAATGATGATTCACCAGCCACTGGGCGGCTTCCAGGGGCAGGCATCGGATATTGATATCCATGCCAAGGAAATCCTGTCCATTCGTGCTCGCTTGAATGAAATTCTCGCATACCACACCGGGCAAACGATTGAGACCATCGAGCAAGACACCAATCGGGATAACTTCATGGGCGCCGGGCGCGCTGCTGAATACGGTTTGATCGATCAGGTTCTTACTCAGCGTCAAATGGCTCGCTAAGCAGCTCAATCGTAGGTGGTTGGAACAACTGACCACCTGCGGACTTGAAAAAGCCCGCAATAGCCTTCATCTTGTGTTGCAAGCCTACCGGATTGGATCGATCGAATGACTGACACCCGCAACGGCGAGGACAACGGCAAATTGCTCTATTGCTCCTTCTGTGGCAAAAGCCAGCATGAAGTGCGCAAATTGATTGCCGGCCCCTCGGTTTTTATCTGCGACGAATGCGTCGACCTGTGCAACGACATCATCCGAGAGGAGGTGCAAGAAGCCCAGGCCGAAAGCAGCGCGCATAAATTACCATCGCCTAAAGAAATCAGCGGCATCCTTGATCAGTATGTGATTGGTCAAGAACGTGCAAAAAAGGTTCTGGCAGTAGCGGTGTACAACCACTACAAGCGTCTGAACCAGCGCGACAAGAAGAATGATGATGTTGAACTCGGTAAAAGCAACATCCTGCTGATTGGCCCAACCGGCTCCGGCAAGACGCTGCTCGCTGAAACATTGGCTCGTTTGCTCAATGTGCCGTTCACCATCGCGGACGCCACCACCCTGACCGAAGCTGGTTATGTGGGGGAGGACGTGGAAAACATCATTCAGAAACTGTTGCAGAAATGTGACTACGACGTAGAAAAAGCCCAGATGGGCATTGTCTACATCGATGAAATCGACAAGATTTCGCGCAAATCCGACAACCCTTCGATTACCCGCGATGTTTCCGGCGAGGGTGTGCAGCAAGCCTTGCTGAAGCTGATTGAAGGCACCGTGGCTTCCGTTCCTCCTCAAGGGGGTCGCAAGCATCCACAGCAGGAATTCCTGCAGGTGGACACGCGTAACATCCTGTTTATCTGCGGTGGCGCTTTCTCGGGCCTCGAAAAGGTTATTCAGAGCCGCTCCACTCGCGGCGGCATCGGCTTCAATGCCGAAGTACGCAGCAAGGACGAAGGCAAGAAGGTTGGCGAATCGCTGCGTGAGGTTGAGCCTGACGATCTGGTCAAGTTCGGTCTGATTCCAGAGTTTGTTGGCCGTCTACCGGTTCTGGCGACGTTGGACGAATTGGATGAGGCTGCTTTGATGCAGATTCTCACCGAGCCGAAAAACGCGCTGACCAAGCAGTATGCAAAACTGTTCGAAATGGAAGGTGTGGAACTCGAGTTCCGTGCTGATGCACTGAAATCGATCGCCAAACGCGCACTTGAGCGCAAAACAGGCGCTCGCGGTCTGCGTTCCATTCTCGAAGGTGTTCTGCTCGACACCATGTACGAGATCCCCTCGCAGTCCGAGGTGAGCAAGGTGGTGATCGATGAGAGCGTCATCGAGGGCACGTCCAAGCCGTTGTTGATTTACGAAAACAGCGAGCCGGTTGCCAAGGCTGCCCCAGACGCGTAAGTGAAGCTGCTGCGTTGACAGGTAATAAAGAAGGGGCCTTCGGGCCCCTTCTGCTTTTCCTGCGCCAGAGCTTGTTTTTTTAAGACGCTACCCCCATCTTGACCTCAAGCTAACTTCCATATGTTCCGGCCTTATGGCCGCCGTAGAGGCGAAATCATGAAGACAACCATAGAATTGCCTCTCCTGCCATTGCGCGATGTCGTGGTTTATCCGCACATGGTTATCCCGCTGTTTGTGGGGCGCGAGAAATCTATCGAAGCCCTCGAGGCCGCGATGTCTGGGGATAAGCAGATTCTGTTGCTCGCGCAAAGAAACCCTGCAGACGACGATCCAGGTGAAGAGGCTCTTTATAGCGTCGGCACCGTTGCAACCGTGTTGCAGCTGCTCAAGTTGCCTGATGGCACCGTTAAGGTGTTGGTCGAAGGCGAGCAGCGTGGCGCTGTCGAACGTTTCATTGAGGTCGATGGCCATTGCCGCGCTGAAGTGACCTTGATTGACGAGGTCGATGCCCCTGATCGCGAATCTGAAGTGTTCGTGCGCAGCTTGCTGGCCCAGTTCGAGCAGTATGTGCAGTTGGGCAAAAAAGTCCCGGCTGAAGTCTTGTCATCTCTCAATAGCATTGATGAGCCGGGCCGCCTGGTCGATACCATGGCCGCGCACATGGCGCTGAAAATCGAGCAGAAGCAGGCCATTCTCGAAATCGTCGACCTGCCTGCACGGGTAGAACACGTATTGGCTTTGCTGGATGCCGAAATTGATCTGTTGCAGGTCGAGAAGCGCATTCGCGGCCGCGTCAAAAAGCAGATGGAGCGCAGCCAGCGCGAGTACTACCTGAATGAGCAGATGAAGGCCATTCAGAAAGAGCTGGGTGACAGTGACGAAGGTCACAACGAAATCGAAGAGCTGAAAAAGCGCATTGACGCTGCCGGCTTGCCTAAGGACGCCTTGACCAAAGCGCTGGCTGAGCTGAACAAGCTCAAGCAGATGTCGCCGATGTCGGCTGAAGCGACCGTGGTGCGTACCTACATCGACTGGTTGGTGCAAGTGCCGTGGAAGGCTCAGAGCAAGGTGCGTCTGGACTTGGTTCGTGCTGAAGACATTCTTGATGCCGACCACTATGGTCTTGATGAGGTCAAGGAACGCATCCTTGAATACCTCGCTGTGCAAAAACGCGTGAAGAAAATTCGCGGTCCGGTTTTGTGCCTGGTAGGTCCGCCGGGTGTGGGTAAAACGTCTCTCGCAGAGTCGATTGCCAATGCGACTAACCGCAAGTTCGTGCGTATGGCCCTCGGTGGTGTGCGTGATGAAGCGGAAATTCGTGGTCATCGCCGGACATATATCGGTTCCATGCCGGGAAGATTGATACAAAAGATGACGAAAGTGGGCGTGCGCAACCCGCTGTTTTTGCTCGACGAAATCGACAAGATGGGCAGTGATATGCGCGGCGATCCGGCCTCTGCATTGCTGGAAGTGCTCGACCCTGAGCAGAACCACAACTTTAACGACCATTACCTGGAAGTCGATTACGACCTTTCCGACGTGATGTTCCTGTGCACCGCGAACTCGATGAACATTCCTGCGGCATTGCTGGACCGGATGGAAGTCATCCGGCTGCCTGGCTATACCGAAGACGAAAAAATCAACATCGCGATCAAATACCTGTCGCCAAAACAGATTCAGGCCAACGGCTTGAAAAAAGGCGAGGTTGAGATAGACGAGGAAGCAATTCGCGACATCGTCCGCTACTACACCCGTGAAGCGGGTGTGCGGAGTCTGGAGCGGCAAATCGCCAAGATCTGTCGCAAGGCGGTGAAGGAACACTCGCTGGAAAAACGCTTCCAGGTCCGCGTTACTGCGGAAATGCTTGAGCATTTCCTGGGTGTGCGCAAATTCAGCTACGGTTTGGCCGAGCAACAGGATCAAATCGGACAGGTGACAGGCTTGGCGTGGACGTCGGTGGGCGGCGAATTGTTGACCATCGAAGCGGCCGTGGTGCCTGGCAAAGGCCAGTTGATCAAGACCGGTTCGCTGGGTGATGTGATGGTCGAATCCATCACCGCTGCCCTGACCGTTGTGCGCAGTCGTGCGAAAAGCCTGGGAATCCCCGTGGACTTCCATGAGAAGCGTGACGTTCATATCCATATGCCAGAAGGAGCCACCCCGAAAGACGGCCCTAGCGCTGGCGTAGGTATGTGCACGGCCCTTGTTTCAGCGCTAACACAGATCCCGGTCCGTGCTGACGTGGCAATGACCGGTGAAATCACCCTGCGGGGGCAGGTTCTGGCCATCGGTGGTTTGAAGGAAAAACTGCTTGCGGCGCACCGTGGCGGAATCAAAACGGTGATCATTCCTGAAGAAAACGTACGGGACTTGAAAGAGATTCCGGACAATATCAAACGGGACCTGCAGATTAAACCGGTTAAATGGATTGACGAGGTCCTGCAAATTGCGCTGCAATACGCGCCGGAGCCCTTGCCGGATGTGGCCCCGGAGATGGTTGCGAAGGACGAAAAGCGCGAGACTGACTCTAAGGAGAGAATCAGCACGCATTAGCCTGAATGACCTTCCTTGACAGCTTTTTAGAGCCCTTGTTATAAAGCGGCTCTTAAAGTGTCTGTTCGTCATTCAGCACTCGTTTTTGTCTACACCAAAAAACTTAGAAACATACTCAATAGATATAAGGGGACTTAGAGTGAACAAGTCGGAACTGATTGATGCTATCGCTGCATCTGCTGATATCCCGAAAGCTGCTGCTGGCCGTGCGCTGGACGCAGTAATCGAATCCGTCACTGGCGCTCTGAAGGCTGGCGACTCTGTGGTATTGGTAGGGTTTGGTACTTTCTCCGTAACAGATCGTCCTGCTCGTATCGGTCGTAACCCGCAGACCGGCAAGACGCTGGAAATCGCAGCAGCTAAAAAACCAGGTTTCAAAGCCGGTAAAGCCCTGAAAGAAGCTGTTAACTAAGTTTCTTTCAAGCCTTTGCCCATCCAGGACCTGGTCATTCTTGTCCTGGCAGCGGAGCGGTAGTTCAGTCGGTTAGAATACCGGCCTGTCACGCCGGGGGTCGCGGGTTCGAGTCCCGTCCGCTCCGCCAGTTACGAGAAGGCGCATCCTCGGATGCGCCTTTCTTCTATCCGGATTCCACCCACGCTCCGCGGTTGGTTAATCTTTACAACCGTTCTGGGGGACGCATGCTGCAAAATATCAGGGACAATTCCCAAGGCTGGATTGCCAAGACGATCATTGGGGTCATCGTGGCATTGATGGCCTTGACCGGTTTTGACGCCATTTTCAGGGCCACCAGCACGAGTCAGGATGCTGCCAAGGTCAATGGTGAAGAAATCACGACAAACGAGCTGAGTCAGGCGGTCGATATGCAACGCCGTCAGCTTATTCAGCAGTTGGGCAAGGATTTCGATCCTGCGCTGCTGGATGACAAAATGTTGCACGACGCAGCCTTGAAAGGGCTGGTTGATCGCAAGTTGTTGCTGCAAGGTGCAGCCGATTCGAAATTTGCTTTCTCCGAAGCGGCTCTGGATCAGCAGATTTTGCAGACACCTGAATTTCAGGTAGACGGCAAATTCAGCGCTGACCGTTTCGATCAGGTGATTCGTCAACTGGGCTTCAGCCGTTTGCAATTCCGCCAAATGCTGACTCAGGAAATGCTCATTGGTCAGTTGCGTGCCGGTTTGGCAGGTAGCGCTTTCGTGACCGATGCTCAGGTTGATGCGTTCGCTCGTCTGGAAAAACAGACTCGCGATTTCGCCACGCTGACATTCAAAGCGGACACTGTGGCCGCGAAAGTGACCGACGATGAAGTCAAAGCGCATTACGACGAACACGCCAAAGAGTTCATGAGCCCGGAGCAGGTCGTACTCGACTACATCGAATTGAAGAAGTCTTCTTTCTTTGATCAGGTTGAAGTCAAAGACGCCGATTTGCAGGCGGCTTATCAGAAAGAAATCGGCAACCTTGCCGAGCAGCGTCGTGCTGCGCACATTCTGATCGAAGTGAATGACAAACTGAACGAAGCTCAGGCCAAAGCGAAGGTTGAAGAGATTCAACAGCGCTTGGCCAAAGGTGAGGATTTCGCGGCCCTGGCCAAGGAGTTTTCCCAGGACCCGGGTTCGTCCAGCAAAGGCGGTGACTTGGGTTACGCGGGCAAGGGTGTCTATGATCCGGCTTTCGAAAAGGCGCTGTATGACCTGAAGAAAGGTCAGGTCTCGGGTCCGGTACGCAGTGACTACGGTTGGCACTTGATCAAGTTGTTGGGCGTTGAAGCACCGTCGGTGCCGAGCTTCGCCAGCTTGAAAGACAAGCTCACCCACGAATTGAAAAGCCAGCAGGTCGAGCAGCGTTTCGTTGACGTGACCAAGCAGCTTGAAGATTCGGCGTTCGAAGCGTCCGATCTGGTGCAGCCAGCTCAAGAACTGAAACTGAAAGTGCAAACCACTGCGCCATTTGGTCGTGAGGGCGGTGAAGGCCTGACCTCCAACCGTGCAGTGATCCAGGCCGCGTTCAGCCCGGAAGTGCTTGAAGAAGGCTCTAACAGTGCTCCGCTGGAACTTGATCCGGAAACGGTTGTGGTCGTACGGATGAAGGAACACCGTCAGCCAGAGCAGCTGCCACTTGAAAGCGTTGCCAGCAGCATTCGTGCGCAGCTGCTCAAGAATCACGCCACCGAAGCGGTCAAGACCAAAGGTGCCGAGCTGGTTGCAGGTCTGCGCGATGGCAAGATCGCTCTCGCTGCGAAGCAGAACGGTCAAAGCTGGAAAGTCCTGGAAGCGGTCACCCGCAGTCAGGAAGGCATCGATCCGGTGGTTCTGCAGGCGTTGTTCCGCATGCCCAAGCCTCAAGGCAAGGACAAGCCGTCCTACACCAGCCTGACGTTGGCTGATGGCAGCTTCGTGGTGGTGCGCCTTAATGGTGTCAACGAAGCCGCAGCGCCGACAGCCGATGAGAAGGCCCAGTACCGTCGCTTCCTCGCCTCGCGTGCCGGTCAGCAGGATTTCGCTGCTTACCGCGCACAGCTGCAAAGCAAAGCGAAGATCACCCGTTACTGACGTCTGATCCCGCGACAAAAAAGAAGGCCGCTCAATGAGCGGCCTTTTTTTGTCTGAAGTTTTTTGTGCCTGAACAGACGCTTTCGCAACTCCCGTAGGGCCGAACACAAAAAGCCCGCCGTTCGTGAGAACGGCGGGCTTTTTGGGTGCCGCGCGTTGAGTTTTTACTCTTCGAGGTTGCCCATCGCGGTGGTGTTGAAGCCGCCGTCGACGTACATGATCTCGCCGCTGATGCCGGACGCGAGGTCCGAGCACAGGAACGCGCCGGCGTTGCCGACTTCATCGATGGTCACGTTGCGACGCAGCGGTGTTTGCGCTTCGTTGGCAGCGAGCATTTTGCGGAAGTTCTTGATGCCGGAGGCGGCGAGGGTGCGGATCGGGCCAGCCGATACTGCGTTCACTCGTGTGCCTTCCGGGCCAAGGCTACCGGCCAGGTAACGTACACCGGCTTCCAGGCTGGCCTTGGCCATGCCCATCACGTTGTAGTTAGGCATGGTGCGCTCTGCACCCAGGTAGGACAGGGTCAGCAGGCTGCCGTTGCGGCCTTTCATCATTTCGCGACCGGCCTTGGCCAATGCGACGAAGCTGTAGGCGCTGATGTCGTGAGCGATGCGGAAACCTTCGCGTGTTGTCGCTTGGGTGAAGTCACCGTCAAGCTGGTCGCCAGGGGCGAAGCCGACCGAGTGAACGATCACGTCCAGGCCATCCCACTTCTTGCCCAGTTCTTCGAAGACCTTGGCGATCTCTTCGTCGCTGGCCACGTCGCAAGGGAAGCACAGTTCCGGGCCTGAGCCCCAACCTGCTGCGAACTCTTCGACACGACCTTTCAGTTTGTCGTTCTGATACGTGAAGGCCAGCTCTGCGCCCTCGCGATGCATGGCGGCAGCGATGCCGGATGCGATGGACAGTTTGCTAGCGACACCGACGATCAGGACGCGCTTACCGGCGAGAAAACCCATGTGTTGTTCCTCTTCAGGTTAATCGACAGCTACCGGTGCCAAAAAGGCGGCTTCCAGCAGCTGCTGTGTATAGGTATGTTGCGGTGCGGCAAAAATGCTGCGCGCCGCACCCTGTTCAACGACTTTCCCCTGCTTGACCACCATAAGCTGGTGGCTAAGCGCTTTGACTACCGCCAGGTCATGGCTGATAAACAAATAGGTCAGGTTGTACTTTTTTTGCAGTGAGCGCAGTAGCTCCACCACTTGGCGCTGAACGGTCCGGTCGAGCGCCGAGGTGGGCTCGTCCAGCACAATCAGCGCCGGTTTTAACACTAATGCCCGGGCAATGGCGATTCTCTGCCGTTGCCCGCCGGAAAATTCGTGAGGGTAGCGGTACCGGGTTTCCGGGTCCAGGCCTACCTCCTTGAGCGCTTCGATGATGGCGAGCTCCTGTTCAGCCTCTGTGCCCATGCCATGGATACGCAGGCCCTCACCCACAATTTCGCCTACGCACATGCGCGGGCTCAGGCTGCCGAAAGGGTCCTGAAACACCACCTGCATTTGCCGACGCAGCGGACGAATCTCCTTTTGCGTCAGGCAGTCTAGCGTTTTGCCTTGAAACCGTATGGCGCCCTTGCTACCTATTAGCCGAAGAATCGCCAGACCCAGCGTCGATTTGCCCGAGCCGCTTTCACCGACAATCCCCAAGGTATGCCCTTGGGGCAGGCTGAAGGTGATGCCATCGACTGCTTTGACATGATCGACGGTTTTTTTGAACAGGCCTTTCTTGATCGGAAACCACACCCGCAAGTCATCGACTTCGAGCAGCGGCGCGCCAGCAACGTTGTCCACCGGGCCGCCACTGGGCTCGGCACCCAGCAATTCTTGTGTGTACGGATGCTGAGGTGAACGGAACAGCTCCTCACATGACGCTTGTTCGACGATGCGACCGTGCTGCATGACACATACCCGATGCGCAATTCTCCGGACCAGGTTCAGATCGTGGCTGATCAGGAGCAGCGCCATGCCCAGTCGGGCCTGCAATTCGGTGAGCAATTTGAGAATTTTCAGCTGTACCGTCACGTCGAGTGCGGTGGTCGGTTCGTCGGCGATCAGCAGCTCAGGCTCGTTGGCCAGGGCCATGGCGATCATCACGCGCTGTCGCTGGCCGCCTGAGAGCTCGTGTGGCAGAGCTTTGAGTCGTTTCTCGGGCTCGGTTATACCCACCAGCTCAAGCAGCTCCAGTGTGCGCAGGGTGGCCTCCTTGCCCTGCAAGCCTTTATGCAGACCGAGGACTTCATTGATTTGCTTCTCAATGGACTGCAGCGGGTTAAGTGAGGTCATCGGCTCCTGGAAAACCATGGCGATCCGGTTGCCACGGATCGCGCGCAACCTTTTTTCGCTCAGCGTCAGCAGGTCGTGCCCGGCGTAGTAGATGGTCCCGCTGGGATGGCGCGCCAGCGGGTAGGGCAGCAGGCGCAGAAACGAGTGCGCGATGACTGATTTGCCAGAACCGCTTTCGCCGACCAGCGCCAGGGTTTCGCCCCGGCGGATATCGAAGCTGATGCCTTCGACCACGCGATGGACCTGCTCGCCGGTAACGAACTCGACGGCGAGATCGCGGACTTCGATCAAATTGTCCTTGTTCATCTCATTTCCTTGGGTCGAAAGCGTCGCGGGCGGATTCGCCAATGAACACGAGAAGGCTGAGCATCAGGGCCAGCACGGCAAAGGCGCTGATCCCAAGCCAAGGGGCCTGGAGGTTGGATTTGCCTTGGGCCACCAATTCACCCAGCGACGGGGAGCCTGCTGGCAAGCCGAAACCGAGGAAGTCCAGGGCGGTCAGGGTGCCGATAGCGCCCGTGAGAATGAACGGCATGAAGGTCATGGTCGAGACCATGGCGTTGGGCAGGATGTGGCGGTACATGATCGCCCCGTTTTGCATGCCCAGGGCCCGTGCGGCGCGCACATATTCCAGGTTGCGCCCCCGCAAGAACTCGGCGCGTACCACGTCCACCAGGCTCATCCATGAAAACAGCAGCATGATGCCCAGCAGCCACCAGAAATTAGGCTGGACGAAGCTGGCCAGAATGATCAGCAGGTACAACACCGGCAGCCCGGACCAGACTTCCAGGAAACGTTGCCCCAGCAGATCCACCCAACCACCATAAAAACCCTGCAGGGCGCCCGCGATGACGCCAATGATCGAACTGAGTACGGTCAAGGTCAGTGCAAACAGCACGGAAATGCGGAAGCCATAGATGACCCGTGCCAACACATCGCGGCCCTGATCGTCGGTGCCGAAGTAGTTCTCCCGCGACGGCGGGCCAGGGGCCGGGACTTTCAGGTCGTAATTGATGCTCTGGTAGCTGTAGGGGATCGGTGCCCACAGGGTCCAGCCGTCCTTCGCTGCCAGCAGTTCCTTGATGTAGGGGCTTTTGTAATTGGCTTCCAGCGGAAATTCGCCGCCGAAGACCGTTTCGGGATAGCGCTTGAATACCGGGAAATACCACTCGCCGTCATAGTGCACGGCCAGCGGCTTGTCGTTGGCGATCAGTTCGGCGCCCAGGCTCAGGCCGAACAGAACCAGGAACAACCACAGTGACCACCATCCGCGCTTGTTGGCCTTGAAGCGCTCGAAGCGTCGGCGATTGAGAGGGGAGAGGGTCATGTCAATTCTCCCTGCTTTCGAAGTCGATACGTGGATCGACCAGCGTATACGTGATGTCACCGATCAATTTCACCACCAGCCCGAGCAGGGTAAAAAGAAACAAAGTACCGAAGACCACCGGATAGTCGCGGTTGATGGCCGCCTCGAAACTCATCAAGCCCAAGCCGTCGAGGGAGAAGATCACTTCCACCAGCAGCGAGCCGGTGAAGAAGATGCTGATAAAGGCCGAAGGGAACCCCGCGATCACCAACAGCATGGCGTTACGAAACACATGGCCGTACAGCACACGATGCTGGCTCAGGCCCTTGGCTTTGGCGGTGATGACGTACTGCTTGCCGATCTCGTCGAGAAAGCTGTTTTTGGTCAGCAGGGTCATGGTCGCGAAGTTGCCGATCACCAGTGCGGTGACGGGCAACGTCAGGTGCCAGAAGTAATCGAACACTTTACCGCCCCAGCTCAGCTCGGAGAAGTTGTTCGAGGTCAGGCCGCGCAAGGGGAACCAGTCGAAATAGCTACCGCCAGCGAACACCACGATCAGCAGGATGGCAAACAGAAAGGCCGGAATGGCGTACCCGACGATGATCGCCGAGCTGGTCCAGACATCGAAGTGGCTACCGTGACGTGTCGCCTTGGCAATCCCCAGCGGGATCGATACCAGGTACATGATTAAGGTGCTCCACAGTCCAAGGGAAATGGACACCGGCATCTTCTCGATAATCAGATCGATCACTTTGGCATCGCGGAAAAAACTGTCGCCAAAATCCAGCGTGGCGTAGTTCTTGATCATGATCCACAGGCGTTCGGGTGCTGACTTGTCGAAGCCATACAGGTGCTCGATTTCCTTCACCAGTGCTGGATCAAGCCCTTGCGCACCGCGATAACTGGAGCCTGCCACCGACACCTCTGCGCCACCGCCCGCAATGCGACTGGTTGCGCCATCGAAGCCCTCGATCTTGGCGATCATCTGCTCCACCGGACCGCCGGGCGCTGCCTGGATGATCACGAAATTGATCAGCAAAATGCCGAACAACGTCGGAATGATCAGCAGCAAACGCCGAAAAATATAAGCCAGCATCTTATTGCTCCACGCTCGCCGGCTCGGCTTGCTCAGGGGGTTGTGCAGGGTTGGCCGGTTTGGCGTCGGGTTTTATCCACCAGGTCGAGGTAGCGACGTCGAACAGCGGTGTCACCTTGGGATGACCGATATGGTCCCAGTACGCCACACGCCAGGTTTTGATGTGCCAGTTGGGGATCACGTAGTAGCCCCAAAGCAGCACACGGTCCAGCGCACGGGCGTGGGTGATCAGGCTTTGCCGCGAGTCGGCATCGATCAGTCCGTCGACCAGGCTATCGATGGCCGGGTCTTTGAGGCCGATGAAATTGCGGCTGCCCGGCTTCTCCGCGCTGGAGGAGTGCCAATACTCGCGTTGTTCGTTGCCCGGTGAACTGGATTGCGGAAAGCCGCTGACAATCAGGTCGAAGTCACGCGAACGCAGGCGGTTTACGTATTGCGAGACATCGACCCGACGCAGCACCAGATCGATGCCGAGGTCGCTGAGGTTGCGCTTGAAGGGCAGCAGGATGCGTTCGAATTCGGTCTGCGCCAACAAGAACTCGAGGGTCACTGGCTTGCCTTGGGTGTCGACCATCTTGTCGCCTACGATCCTCCAACCGGCCTCTTGCAGCAGTTGAAAGGCTTTACGCTGTTGTGGGCGAATCATGCCGCTGGCATCGGTGACCGGCAGCTTGAACTCGTCAGTGAACACCCGGTCAGGAATGGTGCCGCGCAACGGCTCGAGTACGGCCAGTTCGTCTTTACTCGGCAAGCCGCTGGAGGCCATGTCCGAATTATCGAAGTAGCTTTTGGTCCGGGTGTAGGCGCCATTGAACAGTTGCTTGTTGGTCCACTGGAAATCCAGCAACAGGTTCAATGCTTCACGCACCCGCACGTCTTGAAATATCGGACGCCGCAGGTTGAAGACAAAGCCCTGCATGCCGGTAGGGTTGCCGTTGGGGATTTCTTCCTTGATCAACCGACCGGCGTTGACGGCAGGCGTGTTGTAAGCCGTGGCCCAGTTCTTGGCGCTGGTTTCGAGCCAATAATCGAATTGCCCGGCTTTGAGTGCTTCAAGGGCAACGGTATTGTCTCGATAGTAATCGATGGACAGGGTGTCGAAGTTGTAAAAACCACGGTTAACCGGCAGGTCTTTGCCCCAGTAGTCCTTGACCCGTTCGTAACGGATCGAGCGCCCGGCTTTGACTTCGGCCACCTTGTACGGGCCGCTACCTAACGGGATTTCCAGATTGCCTTTGGCGAAGTCGCGATTTTCCCACCAGTGCTTGGGCAGGACCGGCAGTTGGCCGAGGATCAGTGGCAACTCGCGGTTGTTGCTGCTTTTGAACTTGAACAGCACGCGCAGAGGGTCTTCGGCGATGACCTGATCAACGTCTGCATAGTAGCCGCGATACATCGGGGCACCGTTCTTGATCAGGGTCTGGAAGCTGAATACCACGTCTTCGGCACGGATGGGGTGACCATCGTGGAAGTGGGCTTCGGGGCGCAAATAGAAGCGCACCCAGCTATTGTCCGGCGCTTTTTCGATTTTGCCGGCAATCAGGCCGTATTCGGTAAAGGGCTCATCCAGACTATGGCGGGTCAGGGTGTCGTAAATCATGCCGATGTCGTCAGCTGGCACGCCTTTATTGATAAAGGGGTTGAGGCTGTCGAAACTGCCAAAGCCGGCCTGACGAAAGCTGCCGCCCTTGGGGGCGTCCTGATTGACGTAATCGAAATGTTTGAAATTGGCGGGGTATTTCGGCGCCTCGTTGTACAGGGTCACTGCGTGTTCGGGGGCGGCCAGGGCTATGCAGGCCACGCCCATCAGCAACATGCCGCTGGCCCGCATCAGCAGGGAGCGCATAGCAATCATTGGGTTTTCTCCGAAGGCTTGAGCCACCACGCACGCAAACCCAGAGTGTAGGTTGGGGTGGTGACCTGGGCGAACCGGTTGCGGTACGCCAGGCGATGATAATCGAGGTACCAGTTTGGGATGCAGTACTGCTGCCAAAGCAACACCCGGTCCAAGGCACGGGCTGCGGCGATTTGTTCGTCGCGTGATTGTGCCGCCAGCAATTGATCGAGCAGGCTGTCGACCACCGGGCTGGATACGCCTGCGTAATTCTTGCTGCCTTTGATTCCAGCCTGACTGGAGTGAAAGTACTGCCATTGCTCAAGACCGGGGCTGAGGCTCTGGTTCAAGGTCATCAAGATCATATCGAAATCGAACTGGTCCAGGCGCTGCTTGTATTGGGCGCGATCTACCGTCCGTAAGCGAGCGTCGATCCCGAGGCGAGAGAGGTCCTCAATGTAAGGCTGCAGAATCCGCTCAAGGTTGGGATTGACCAGCAATATTTCGAAGCGCAAGGGCTGCCCGTTGCGATTGAGTAACCGCTGATCCGACAACTTCCAGCCCGCTTCGGCAAACAGCCCGAGCGCTTTGCGCAGGGTTTCCCGGGGAATATCACCCCCCTCGGTTTTAGACACACTAAACGGCTGGGTGAACAGGTTCGGCGGCAACTGATCACGCCAGGGCGACAGCATCAGCCACTCGTGACCTGACGGCAGGCCGGTGGCTGAGAACTCGCTGTTAGGGTAGTAGCTCGCCGAGCGGGTGTAGGCGTCACTGAATAGCGCGCGATTGGTCCACTCGAAATTAAACATCAGCCCCAGCGCTTCGCGCACCTTGACGTCCGAGAAGGTGCCGCGCCGGGAGTTCATGAACAGCCCTTGGGTCTGGGTTGGAATCTTGTGCGGGATCTGCGCTTTGATCACGTCGCCACGGGCGATCGCCGGAAAGTTGTATCCGTTGGACCAGTTTTTGGCCTGATGCTCGATGTAGATGTCGAACTCACCAGCCTTGAATGCTTCGAATGCCACATCGCTGTCGCGGTAGAACTCCACGTTGACCCGATCGAAGTTGTACTTGCCACGGTTCACCGCCAGATCTTTGCCCCACCAGTCCTTGACCCGCTCAAACACCAGTTGCCGTCCGGGTTGCACCTTGGTAATCCGGTAAGGACCACTGCCCACGGGTGGTTCGAAGGTGGTGGCTTTGAAATCGCGATCTTTCCAGTAGTGCTGCGGCAATACCGGCAGTTCGCCGAGACGCAGGATGAGCAAGGGGTTGCCGGCACGCTTGAAGACGAAGCGGATGCGATGGCGACCAAGAATGTCGACCCGCTGCACTTCCTGCAGGGCAGTGCGGTATTGCGGATGACCTTCCTTGAGCAGTAACCGATAGGAGAACGCCACGTCATACGCGGTGATTGGTTTGCCATCATGGAAACGCGCCTGCGGGCGCAGGTTGAAGACCACCCAACTGCGGTCTTCGCTGTATTCGACGGTTTGCGCGATCAGGCCGTAGCTGGAGGTCGGCTCATCACCGGACGGGTCGTACTGACCGGTGCCGATCATCAACGGTTCGTTGAGCTCGTTGACCCCGTATTGCAGAAAATTTGGCGTCGAAATCGGACTGCTGCCCTTGAACGTGTAAGGGTTGAGCGTATCGAAAGTGCCAAATGCCATCATCCGCAAGGTACCGCCTTTCGGCGCCTCGGGATTGACCCAGTCGAAATGGGTAAAGCTGGCTGGGTACTTGAGCACACCGAACTGCGCGTAACCATGGCTTTCGCTGATGGTTGCGCCTGCGGAAAAGCTCAAGACCAAGGTGAATAACAGGAGGAGGCGTATCAAGTCAGAGATTCGATCCAGGAGGCTTGGGCTTCTTGGTCGGTACAGTAACAGCTTGTATCCGTTGGAAAAAGGCCACCTCCAGGGTGGCCCTTTGCTGTGTATCCCGTCTGGTTATTCAGGGGTGCAAGCCAGTGGATCTCAAGGGGCCTGATACACGGTCAGGGTCTGGCCTGGTTTGAGGGCATGGCCGCTACGTGGGTTCAAGCGTTGGAGATGCTCCATCTCGACGTTGAAACGTTTGGCCACCATGTACATCGAATCGCCTTTGCGTATCGTGTACTGGGTCGACTTCTTGTCGCTGCTTTTGCTTTTGCCTTTGCTTTTGCCTTTACCCTTGGGGCTGATCATGTCCTGCATGACCAGGGTCTGCCCGACTTTCAGGTTTCGCCCGGACAGTTGGTTCCAGTGCTGCAGGTCTTTGACCTCAACTTTGTTGGCTTTGGCGATGGCTACCAGGTTATCGCCCTTTTTCACCCTGTAGTTGCGGCTTCGCGTGGGTTTGTCGCGGCTGGCCAGCGTGTCGCCAGTGCGCACGCGGTATTGTTGCCAGCCCGCCAGTTTCTGAGGTTTCATGTTCGACAGGCTGGCGGTCAGCAACTGTGCCTTGGCGGTTGGCACCAGCAAATGCTGTGGACCGTCGACGGTCATGCGTTTCTTGAACGCCGGGTTAAGCTGGAAAAGCTCGTCTTCGTCGATATCCGCCATGGCGGCGACCTTTGACAGGTCCATGCGCTGGTTGAGTTCAACGACTTGGAAGTAGGGCTGGTTGGCAATCGGATTGAGGTTGACGCCGTAGGCTTCCGGTGCGAGCACCACTTGGGACAGTGCGAGGAACTTGGGCACGTAATCCTGAGTTTCCTGCGGCAGTGGCAGGTTCCAGTAATCAGTGGGCAGGCCAAGTTTCTGGTTGCGTTCGATGGCCCGGCTGACGGTACCTTCGCCAGCGTTATAGGCAGCAAGCGCCAAAAGCCAGTCACCGTTGAACATATCGTGCAGGCGTGTCAGGTAGTCCAGGGCGGCGATGGTCGAGGCGGTAATGTCGCGGCGGCCGTCGTAAAAGCTGGTCTGACGAAGGTTGAAGTAACGCCCGGTCGATGGAATGAACTGCCACAGGCCTACCGCGTCGCTGCGTGAATAGGCCAGGGGGTTGTAGGCGCTTTCGATTACCGGAAGCAAGGCCAGTTCCAGCGGCATGTTGCGTTCTTCGAGGCGCTCTACGATGTAATGCATGTAGAGGCTGCCGCGTTCGCCAGCGTTTTCCAGAAAGGATGGATTGTTGGCGAACCATAGACGTTGTTGATCGATACGTGGGTTCTGACCGTTGCCTTCTTGCAACTGGAAGCCCTGACGCATCCGCTCCCAGACATCCTGAGGTACTAGTGGGGTCGGTTTGTCACTGAGAAAAATCGGTTTTTGCTTGATGCCGGCGGCGAGATTCGGCGCGTGATGGGTACTGACAGAGTCGATTTGGCTGGTGGTCTGACAGCCGGCCAGCGTAGCGCTCAGGGCCACGGCGATAGCCTGGACCAGTCGGGTCAATGCGTCTGAATTGATGACTTTGCGTATGGATGACGACATTGGCTGGGGGGTAGTTCCAGGCGAAAATGTCGGGCGATTCTAGGAACCAGCCAGCCAACGGTCAACCTTTCAGAATTTCTATGCTGATCAAGACGGTGCTTAGAACTTATCTTTCCAAGCACGCAAGCTAGCAAAAATAGCACTTGGCGACTGATTGTCCGTGCCAGTCCGTTCGTCTGCTTTTTCTTTAACGGATCTTTCATGGGTCCGAATGAATGGGTTAGTGCGTCGTTCCAGCGCTAAATTTGAAGGTAGGCTGATCCGGTTTTCGCTGCGCCATTGGCTCACTTGGGCGAAGCGTTCGGCGATGTCGCAATTACCCGGTTCTACCGCTTGGGCGAAGCGCAGATTGCTCAGGGTGTACTCATGTGTGCAATACACCAGTGTGCTGTCCGGCAGCGCCGCCAGACGGCTCAATGACTGATGCATTTGCTCGGGTGTGCCTTCAAACAGTCGGCCACAACCTGCCGCGAACAGCGTGTCGCCGCAAAACAGTAACGGCGTGGTCGGGTCGTCGTGGTAGAACGCGATATGGCCCAGGGTATGACCGGGCACAGCGTACACAGCAAAGGTCAGGCCGAGTACGCTGATCGGGTCGTTGTCGTTAAGCGCGACATCTCGCGCCGGGATGTTTTCGGCCGCAGGACCCAGTACCCGGGCACCAGTGGCTTTTTTCAGTTGCTCGACGCCGCCCACATGATCGAAATGGTGGTGGGTGACCAGAATGTCGCTGAGCTGCCAACCCGGATGCTGTTCCAGCCAGGCCAGAACCGGTGCAGCATCGCCAGGATCGACCACCGCGCAGCACCGGCTGGCAGTGTTTTGTAACAACCAAATGTAGTTGTCAGTGAAAGCGGGCAGGGCATCAATCTGTATCATGGCGCAGTTCGCTAAGCGGGAAACAATGGTGCATCTTAGGGTCTATAGAGGTTCTACGCGAGTGCCCTCATGGAGAACAGAAATGACTGATAAAGCTTTCGCCCAGGCTGATTCTGAATGGCTTGCGCTGATCAGCTCAGCCCGTGAGTGGTTGTCCGGACCGGTAGGGCAACTGCTGCTGGAGGAGGAGCGGCGGGTGCTCGAAGATGAGCTGGGCCGTTTTTTTGGCGGCTACCTGGTGCATTACGGCCCTTCTGCCGAAGCGCCGCCAGCGGCTAAACAGGTCCAGCGTAACGTACGTCTGGGTGCACCTTTGCCCGGCGTGGAAATCGTCTGTGAAGAACAGGCCTGGCCCCTGAGCGAGCACGCCGCCGACGTTGTGGTCATGCAGCATGGTCTGGATTTCTGTCTGTCGCCTCACGGTTTGCTGCGTGAAGCGGCCAGCAGTGTGCGTCCCGGTGGACATCTTTTGATTATCGGGATCAACCCGTGGAGCGCCTGGGGGCTGCGGCATGTTTTCGCTCATGATGCCCTGCGCAAGGCCCGCTGCATTTCGCCGTCGCGGGTGGTGGACTGGTTGAACCTGCTGGGCTTTGCGCTGGAGAAACGACGCTTCGGGTGCTATCGTCCGCCGCTTGCTTCAGCGGCCTGGCAAGCACGACTGGCCGGGCTGGAACGCCTCGGCGACGGTTGGCAAAGTCCCGGCGGCGGCTTCTACTTACTGGTTGCACGCAAGATCGTGGTCGGTCTGCGTCCTGTGCGTCAGGTGCGGCGTGAGACCATGGGCAAACTGCTGCCATTGCCGATGGCCAAGGTCAATCGGCGCAATCCGCAGCCGTAAAGCGTTACGCAAGACAAGCCGGTTGATGGTTTGTCGATGAAAGTTCGGTGGAAAGCTCGATGGAAGGTTTGATGGAAACGGTTGTAGTGAGCGAAAGCGTTGAAATATTCACCGACGGCGCCTGTAAAGGTAATCCTGGCCCTGGCGGTTGGGGCGCCTTGTTGGTATGCAAGGGAATCGAAAAAGAGCTGTGGGGTGGCGAGGCCAATACCACCAACAATCGGATGGAGCTGACCGCGGCCATTCGTGGTCTTGAAGAACTCAAACGGCACTGCAACGTACTGGTTGTTACCGACTCCGAATATGTCATGAAGGGCATGAAGGAGTGGCTGGTCAACTGGAAGAAACGCGGCTGGAAAACCGCGGCCAAACAACCGGTGAAAAATGCCGACTTGTGGCAGTTGCTCGATGAGCAAGTCAATCGCCATACCGTGACCTGGAAGTGGGTACGTGGGCACACCGGCCATGACGGCAACGAGCGCGCCGATCAGTTGGCCAACCGCGGTGTAGACGAAGTGAGAGGCATCAAACATGCGTAGTGTCGTACTCGATACCGAAACCACCGGTATGCCCGTTACCGATGGCCACCGGGTCATCGAGATCGGTTGCGTGGAGTTGATCGGCCGCCGCCTGACCGGGCGGCATTTCCACGTGTACCTGCAACCGGATCGCGAGAGTGATGAGGGCGCCATTGGGGTCCACGGCATCACCAACGAGTTTCTGGTGGGCAAGCCGCGCTTCAATGAGGTCTCGGAAGAGTTTTTCGAGTTCATCAAGGGCGCGCAGCTGATCATCCACAACGCAGCGTTCGACGTCGGCTTCATTAACAACGAATTCGCCCTGATGGGGCAGCGTGACAAGGCTGATATTACTCAGCATTGCACCATCCTCGACACCTTGGCGATGGCCCGGGAGCGTCATCCTGGCCAGCGCAACAGCCTTGATGCACTGTGTAAGCGTTACGGTGTCGACAACTCCGGCCGTGAATTGCACGGTGCTTTACTCGATGCCGAGATTCTTGCCGACGTTTATCTGACCATGACCGGCGGGCAGACCAGTCTGTCTCTGGCAGGCAATGCGACCGATGGCAACGGCTCGGGAGAAGGATCGGGCAACACGGCCAGTGAAATTCGCCGCTTGCCAGCGGATCGGCAACCGGCGCGGGTGATCCGGGCCAGCGACAGCGAAATGGCTGAGCACGACGTGCGCATGGCGGCAATCGCGAAATCTGCCGGTGCGCCAGCGTTGTGGGTGCAGTTGCAAGAGGCTCAAGCGCAAACTCCCCAGTAAACTCATTTTCAGATAGCGCAGTGGTGTCATGACTCAGGAAAACCCGGCACTGTCCATTCGAGTCGCGGATGAGTGCTTCGAGGATTACATCCTCAACAGCGAGTTCACCTTCACCGTCAGCGGCTATGCGTTGGCGCAGGTTGGTCAGCGTGTCGACTCCTGGGAAATCGACCCCGTCGAGCCTTATCGCAAGAATTACGGGATCGATTCCCAAGAGTTTTGCCATTATCGGGACGCTGCTGGCAGCACGGTACTGGTGGCCTGGCTAGGCGAGCGGGCAGTGGGCCATGTGGTGCTCAGCACTCACTGGAATGGCTTTGCCCATGTGGACGAGCTGGCTGTGGACGCTTCGGCGCGTCGCCAGGGGGTGGCGAGGTCACTGCTGGATGTTGCGCAGTTCTGGAGCCGCAAGCACCACCTGCCGGGCCTGATGCTTGAAACTCAAAACAATAATCTGGCAGCCTGCAAGCTCTACGAGCGTTGCGGTTTTGTGATGGGTGGCATCGATCACATGCTGTATCGGGCTATCGACCCTGAAACACGGGAAGCCGCGATTTTCTGGTACTTGGTGTTTGAAGACTAACGCCAGAAGTTACTGAACGTTATTCTTGGGGCGTGCGGGGAGGGGGTAGCGATTTGGATTTACAGAAAGCGCAAGCGCGGCAATTTAATTATGTCCAAAAACGGACCTGAATCGCCGCTTGCGGCCACGTCAGTGCGGGGCGTTAAAACGGCGCACAGGTAACCTGACGATTCAGCACAGTTAACGATGCACGCTCCCGGATCAGGGAGTGCGGGTCATTTTTACGCCGGACTGAAGCAACTCGAAGTCATCTCCGCCCAAATGATTGACTCGATCGCCAATGGCCAGACGGTAGGTCGAAACAGGCTCCGTGCCGCTGGCCGCATCGGGCTGTGATTCCTGGAATTCATGCACCGAGTAGACGCGGCCTTCCGCATCTCTTGCATGAAAATGTCGGACGAGAACTGAAGCCATTTGCTTTGTAACCTCTGGAGATAACCGCTCATTTGCGCCGACATGCTAACACCACGCGCTGACAATCGATGCCCGCTTGTAAGGTAAGTCTGAACGAATTGATTCAGCTGCTACACCTATATTTGTCAGACCGCTGTTTTGCAGGCTAGTTTTCCAGTGCTGAAAAAATAGTCTGAGCCGTTGGTACTGCGGGTAGCAAGTGGCTGTGCGTGGCGTTTTCAACAGTTCAATCGTAATGGTCGGACCCGAAAACCAGACTAAATAGGTGACTTCATCTATAACTTACACCTCCATTAATCAGTGAGCGGAAATCTTCATGAGCCAGGTCTATACGATCGCTGTTGTTGTTGGCAGTCTGAGAAAGGACTCAATCAACCGTAAGGTCGCGCGCGCGTTGGTGGCGTTGGCACCCAGCAGCCTGAAGCTGAATATCGTCGAAATTGGCGATTTGCCCCTCTATAACGAAGATATCGATAGTGACTCTCCTCCGGCCGCTTACACGGCCTTTCGCCAGCAAATCAGCGCAGCCGATGGCGTGCTGTTCGTCACCCCGGAATATAACCGTTCGGTACCGGGTGTCCTGAAAAACGCCGTCGACGTGGGTTCGCGTCCGTATGGCAAAAGTGCCTGGGACGGCAAGCCAGGCGCAGTAGTCAGTGCCTCGCCGGGTGCCATTGGCGGTTTTGGCGCCAACCATCATTTGCGTCAATCGCTGGTTTTTCTTAACGTACCGTGCATGCAGCAGCCGGAAGCCTACCTGGGCAACGCGGGGACTTTTTTCGATGCCGCCGGTACGGTGTCCGAGCAAACCAAGCCCTTCCTGCAAACGTTCATGAACGCGTTTGCGGCCTGGGTTGAGCAGCATAAGAAGGTTTAACGCCTAAAGGCGGTGCGTCAGCGCCTGCCTTGCATTATGTAACGCAGGGCAGGCGAGGTAATTCGGTAAGTTTCTCTTTCACGTTCAACCACCGTCGCGGAATTCGTTCGGCGGGGTGGTTTTCAGCGCAAAAGGAAACTTGCCATGACATCCCCCTCCCGCCCGTACTTCCATACCGAATCGCTCAAAGAAAGATTTTCCCGCGACGTGACGGACGCCGTCCTCGCCGAACGTATAGACGAGGACGAAGCGCGCTGGTTGCGAACGCTGGTGGGTCCCTCTGCTCTGGACGGGACGGTGATACCACCGCGGCTGGACCGCGTGATCAAAACCGGTGGTCTGCCCACTGACGTTGAACTGGCTGCGGCCGTGTTAATCAGCTACCCATCGAGCGACACCACCGTTTACCTGAGTACCCTGCTGTATGGCCTGGAGCGATTCGATGATAGGGAACAACTGCTGGTCAAATTGCTAAAGCGTTTCGGATCGCAAACAAGTGACGTGCCGGCGTTCGAAAATCAATTGATCGATGAGCCGTTGTTTGAGTTTCGGATGCTCAAGATCATCGATCACCAAGTACAAGAACTCGTTGAGCTGGCCCAGCATTTTGAGCAAACACCCTCATTGCAATCGGTACTGAAATACGGCTTGGAAGGGCAGATCAAGACCGCAATACCCGAGACGTCAATCGATCCTTCGACGCACATTCTGCAGATCATCCAGTCAACAACGCGGTCGTCGATGAAAGACGTCACGGCCGTCCAGTCGCTCGTGGATGCGGCACTGGACGAGTACATCGACCGGGAATTGCCGCAAGGCGCTGAGCACCGCTTTCTGGGGCCGTCGGGTACGACCCTTGACTCACTGGAGGCGCAACCTCAACGACAAGCACTGTCTGATACGGTCAAGGAACTGAAAACGTCTTTTGATAATCGACTGGGTCATTTTTGGTGGTCTCCGGTAGGTCATAGCCAGACGCGTCGTGAATACGTTGCCGCTGCGTTGTCCGAATGCTTCCGACAGGCGCTGCTGGCACGCAGGCACGATGCTAAGCTCGACGCTCATGAGTTTCGACGAGTCAGCTCACTGTTAGATCCGTCTCTTGAGCAATGGGGCGATGGTGGTCAGGTTCGCCTCAGGAAGCTCACACTGTCTCTTGATCATCGAGATCCGTCGGAGCTGGCGGGCGTATTTCTGGTGGAGTGGATTGTGCCGTCGCTGTCGGAACTGCTGCTTTACTCAGTGGGAAAGGGACTGCGTTCGTTTCGAAATCGAAGGGAATTGAGCGATCACTTCTCCACAGGCGAAGGACGCACAGAACTCCTTCACTACCTGTCGCTGGATGATCACGCTCGGGTGCGCACGGCGGCCAGGTTGCAGTTGGCGTTTGAAAACATCGACCGGCCCTTGTTTCTGGATCGAGTCGACTCGGTCATCGCCTTGCAGAACCGCAATCTGGCTTTCGTTATCGATCAGCCTCGCAGAGACCGCGATCTGGCAGCCGTCATGATTGACGATGCGTTGGATATTCGTCATCTGATTGACCATCGCCTGTCGCGGCTGGGTGGCGGTGGTCGATGGCGTGATGTACCGGGCACGTTCGGTGAAGCATGGCGCCTGACACCTTCGATCCCACTGGCACTCCCACCTGCCAAGGCCGTGGCGGCCACGCTCAGTCCATCCTGGCTAGAGCGGATGCAGACGCTTGATGATGCATCCCGGCTTATCTGGAAAGCGCACCCGGGTATCGAATCCTGCGCCCGCGATGTGCTGAACAGGCAGTTGGCCATCCTGTGTGATGGCCGTCTGGATGCGAAGGATGTTCACGTGCAGCTCATTGAGGCATTGCCTGTCGAGGTGCTGAGAAACACGGCAGAAGCCCGAGCTGGCGCAGTCAGTCCGACAATGCCCCCAGTCGATCTGATCACCCTGCTGCTCGACCGGGTGAGCGGTCATCGAGTAGTCGATGTGCACGTCGACAATCAGATTATCCTTGCTCCGGCAACGATTGCGCAGACAGACCCCAGCACACTGCTGACGCCTGCGTTGGTCAATCATCTGCTGAAATACGCGCATGCCCAGTTTTCCGCAGCGCTGGCACGTCAGACCAGGCGGTTCCACACGCATGCTCTGCGTCAGGTCAACTCCCGATTGGACCCTCGGGCGTTGTCGTGCGAGATAACGGCAGCACTGCTTCGCCTGGAGCTGAACCTGAAGGGACGTCTGGACGACCTCGATCAGCCAGCGCAGGTCATGCTTGAGCAAGTACTGGATTACCCTGTGCGTAGTCTGCGCCGGGTATTTGGCGACGCTATCGTCGAAGTCTGCGCCCTGTCGTGCACCTATGACGAGAAGCGCCCATCGGTGCAGATGACCAACCTTTTCATGCTGCATCAACCCTCACTCGCCCCCACGGGTGTAGTGCTCTGGTCTTCATTGTTGGGTGTACGACGATTCGACTCACTTGTTGGTCTCAAGCGGTTATTGATTGCGAAGCTGGCGAACACTCATCACCGCGAGCAATGGTTGGATCTTTTTCCCGAGCCTGAAAAGTGCATGATCCGCAAACACCTGGAGCAACCCGATGGCAATCTATTGTCTATCGATACTATTCCGCTGAATGAGCATTTCATTGAGCAGTTGCAACGGGTCGAGCAGGACCGGCAATGCAAGGCTGTCGAGCACGCGGTTCAACTCGCAACGGACTGCCGTCTAGAGACGAAACTGTTCAGCAACCTCGTGACCGCTGCCCAGGCCAATGACCAGATGGATGCAGCACTGGATGCGATGTCAGGGGCCATTCAGAGTGCCCTGTTCGAAGCGCAAATGCCGGCCTGGTTAAAAAAAGCCTCGATTGACGACTTGCAGAGCTATGCCGACGTACTCAAGCGTTACTTTCGGGTCGGTGATCCGATCAATGATTTTCTATTCGGCATTCCGTATCTAAAGGCGTACGCCCGCGAAAAAATACTCGACCAGCTGGGTATCGACTTCCCCGGCCAGTCATTTGACCCGGACACCTTGCGAATAACCCTTACGCGATACGTTGGAGCCCCGGTGGGCACGGGACAGACGCCTTCTTTTTTGCCCGCAGTGACCGATGTCAACACCGAAACATTGACCGAATACTCGCTTAATCATTTTTCGACGATCCAGGGGGCGAGCCTGGCGGTGAGTTCTGCTGAAGAGAGCCTGGCTACCGTTCTGTTGACGCCCGCCTACCTGAGTGAGTTGATCCACACGTTGGATGTGGGAGCACATTATCAAAAACTGCTGACGCAAAAGCTGGACAGCAGTCATTCAGACTACAGCCTTCGCAGACGTTTATTTTTCAAGCAGTTGCCAGCGCTGATGATCGAAACTGCTGTTCAGAAAAAGCTTGAAGGGCAGCTCAGTGCCAGCGCCTACGATTACATCGAGGGCCTCATGGAGATGCCCGATAGTCTTGCCCGGCAAACTGTACATGAAGAGGACATTATCCTGTGTCCGCTTCGACTGATCGCGCAGGCGGGCGCCATGGCGGACAGTGTGCCCGGCTTTTACGTCATAGGCCCAAAGGACCCATCTCAGGGGCCGGTGATCCTTTATTCGATTTTTAACCAGAATTTTTGCTTCAAGGAGTACGCCGACAACGCCAGCCTGCTGCAGGACATACGTACATCAAGCAGCCTGCAAACTCAGCTCATGCAGCGTGTCACGCCCGACGTGCAAACGCGTTATGGCCATCACAGCTTCCTTCTGCCTCCGGTGTGGAGTACCGAGTTCTATACGGATTTCCCAATGTTTTCATTGGGGCCTATCACCCTGGACAGCGAACCTGTTGAGGGCAATGTTTTGCAGTATCTGTTCCGTGATGCCGTTAGCGTATTCAAGGAAATAGCGAAAACGCAGACAGTCACTACTGCCCAGGCTGATTGGGAGTCGCTCACGTACCTGATGACGCTTCAGGCCGAGCAAGTCCTTATTTTTCTGCCCGGCGATCTCGGCCTGATGGCTGCTGGCTGGCAAGGGCTATCGTTGTTTCACTCATCAGCCACCTCGGCCGCCAGTCGACACTGGGGCGAGGCAGTGTCGGAGTTTACCGCTGCTTTGGCCATTTTTGTGTCGGCCAAACATTCAGCCTTGAAGGCGCTGGAGGTCGACGATTCAGCCTCTGAGGTGCTGAGTGACCTTGACGCGCCGCTGGGATTCTCTTGGCGAAATGCCCAATTGCCCCCAGACGTAAAAGTCCGTTTGCAGGCGTTCGAAGTGTCCGATATCGCATTGAGCGATTTGATGAAAGATGAGCTGTACAACCTTTACCAGGCGCCCTTGACGCTGAAAAAGTATGCGGCTGTCGCTGGCAAGGTCTATCAGGTACAGATGCAGGATGAGGGGGCCTGGCACATTGTCAGTGGTGACAATGTCGGGCCGAACCTGAAACTCAATGACCATCAGCAATGGGAACTCAATGTGCGTTGGGGGTTGAGGGGGGGAGGCGGGCTTCTTACTCGGCCTAAATCTCCTGATGCTTTAACCCTGAGTGAGATCGACGCAGCGGTCAATCATGAGTTCGACGTTCTGGCCAGTGGAATGCCTGCGATACGTCTGGGGTATCGAGACCACGCGCGCAGGATTGGTCGCGCCCATCTGCAAACCAAACGCTATATCGAGACCTGCCTGGAAAATCTGAACGTGCGAACGCCCGCTGCACCGCTCAATGCACAGGTCAACACAATCATTGGTGAGTTCTTCGGTGTACAGACGCCGAGTGCCGGACTTGTCGATGCAATCAAAAAGTCGACAACGGGCTTGTTCAACGCCGTGATGGATGCCTCGTTGGCACCTTATTCTTCACCCCGTTTTGTCTTGGGGGTGAATCGGGCAGGGTACGAAACCACTGTCGCGTTCACGCTAAAAGCTGATCCACTCCAGCGTATCTACCTGAGCGAGCAGTTTTTTGAAGCGTCGAAATATCACCTCAAGCCTTCAGCCGTTGGCAGCGCGGGTTTCAATCTGAGGTCCCACTATCGAGCGGCTGCACTCATCCACGAACTGTCTCACCTGAGCAATGACACGCACGACATCGCTTACCTGGAGGCCACGGCCCCTTTCCTCGATTTGTTGGCCATCGATACGCCGGACCAGATTCGGATCAAATCCGATCTGGAGGAGTTGCATCACCGCTATCTTTCGCATCGGACCCCCATCAGTCAGCTGTTCAAGCACTTTAAAAATGGCCAGTGGCAAGACATCAATGATGAAGGGGAGGGTAAGCAATTCGTTCTGAACATCACCGGACAGACAACCCTGGCAGACGCTCGCCCGGTTTTTCTGGCCGATGCTGAAAAACGCAGCGAAATCATCCTGGGAAATGCTGACTCTTTGGGCCTTCTCGTCACGTTGTTGGGGCGCCAACGCTTCGCCGCTTGACTCGCTTGTCGGGTGCATCAAGGCTGCATTGAAAATGAGCCGCTTTAAAAAGCGGCTCGTCTTAGCTCTTATACCGGCGAATCAAATCGTGTAGTGCCGCAACTCACGGGCGATGACCAGGCGCTGGATTTCACTGGAACCTTCGTAGATCTGGGTGATCCGTGCATCCCGGTAATAACGCTCCACCGGGTAGTCTTCCAGGTAGCCATAGCCGCCATGGATCTGCATCGCCTTGGAGCAGACTTTCTCAGCCATTTCCGACGCGAACAGCTTGGCTTGTGACGCTTCCGACAAGCAGGGTTTACCCGCGCTGCGCAGGCGCGCCGCGTGGAGGATCAGCAGGCGTGCAGCGTTGAGTTGGGTGTGCATGTCGGCGAGCATGTTCGAGACGCTTTGGTGCTCGATGATCGGCTTGTCGAACTGCACCCGCTCACGTGCATACGCCAATGCGGCTTCGAACGCGGCGCGGGCGATGCCCAGTGCCTGTGCGGCAATGCCGATGCGTCCGCCTTCAAGGTTGGACAGGGCAATGGCCAGGCCCTTGCCACGCTCGCCCAGCAGGTTGGCGACGGGGACGCGGCAATTGCTCAAGGTCACAGCGCAGGTGTCTGATGCGCGAATGCCCATCTTGTGTTCGGTACGGTCCACGACGAAGCCCGACGTATCGGTCGGTACCAGAAACGCCGACAGGCCTTTCTTGCCCAATTCGGGATCGGTCACGGCGAAAACAATGGCCAGTTTGGCGCGTTTGCCGTTACTGACGAACTGCTTGGCGCCATTGATGACCCATTCGTCGCCCTGCAACTCAGCACGGGTCCGCAGGTTGTGTGCTTCGGAGCCCGCCTGTGGCTCGGTCAGGGCAAAGCAGCCGATGGCCTGACCGCTTGCCAGCTCGGC
Organism: Pseudomonas sp. 10C3; assembly: GCF_036346185.1. Lineage (NCBI taxonomy): Bacteria > Pseudomonadati > Pseudomonadota > Gammaproteobacteria > Pseudomonadales > Pseudomonadaceae > Pseudomonas > Pseudomonas sp. 10C3. The sequence continues at coordinate 97,790 of NZ_JASJVE010000007.1, forward strand.
CAGCCACGTCTGCTTTTGCGCCTCGGTGCCGTAGTTGAGCACCGGGCCACAGCCCACCGAGTTGTGAATACTCATGAGCGCACCTGTCGCGCCATCGCCTGCGGAAATCTCTTCCACGGCCAGGGCGTAGGCGACGTAATCGACATAAGTGCCGCCCCATTCTTCCGGGACCACCATGCCCAACAGGCCCAGTTCGCCCATTTTGGCGACCAGGGCGTCATCGATCCAGCCGGCTTTTTCCCATGCCTGGGCATAGGGTGCGATTTCATTACGGGCGAAGTCGCGCGCCATGTCGCGAATCATTACCTGTTCTTCTGTCAGTTCGAGGTCGTGCATGGCTTAGCCCTCATGGCCGTTAAAGAAGCTTTGGACATGCTCGGCACTGAGCGCCTGCACGGTGGGTGGGTTCCACTGTGGATTTTTATCTTTGTCGACAATCAGTGCGCGGACCCCTTCGATCAGGTCGCCGCGCTTGAACCACTGGCGATCGAGGTGCAGCTCCAGAGCGAAGCAGGCTTCAAGTGGTAAATGGCGACCTCGACGCAGCATTTCCAGGGTGACCGACATCGCCAGCGGCGAGCGACTTTCCATCAAGGCAGCCGTACTCATCGCCCAGTCGTGGCTGTTAGCCACGGTGACTTCACGCAGTTGTTCGATGATGCTCTGCACGTTCGGCTGGCTGAAGAAATGGTCGATGACCGGACGCAGTTTTTCCAGCGGGGCATCGGGCAATTGCTGCACGGCGTTTTTTGCCAGCAGGTTTTGTAAATCCTTCAGTGCGTTGTCATTCCACAGCAGGCTGTCCAGTTGCTGGTCCAACTGCGGTAAAACTTCGCTGTTCAGGTACCAGTCGGCCAACCCGCAATACAGTGCGTCCGCCGCACGAATCTGTACGCCGGTGACGCCAAGGTAAACCCCCAGCTCGCCCTGTACCCGCGACAGGAAATAACTGCCGCCCACGTCCGGGAAGTAGCCGATGGCGACTTCCGGCATCGCCAGTCGGCTGCGTTCGGTGACCACCCGCAAGTCGGCGCCTTGAGCCAGGCCCATTCCGCCGCCAAGCACATAGCCATCCATCAGCGCCAACACGGGTTTACGGTAGCGGTGGATGGCCAGGTCGAGGGCGTACTCCTCGACGAAAAAGTCCAGATGCACAGTCAGGCCATTTTTGTGGCTGTCGTACAACGAACGGATATCGCCACCGGCGCAGAAGGCCTTGTCGCCGCTGCCGCGCAAGACCACGGCGTACACCTCATCGTCCTGAGCCCAGGCATCGAGCTGTTTTTGCAGGATGCGGACCATGTCCAGGGAGAGGGCATTCAAGCCAGCGGGGCGGTTGAGGGTCAAATGGCCGATATGGTTACGCACCGTGGCGAGTACAGCGTTGCCAGTTTCAACGGGTAATTCCTGGGCAGTCATGGCTATCTCCCTGCTGCTTTATTGTTCTGCTTCTCATCTGGTGCGAGAAATGACCCACGGATGCTACCAGTGCAAATTTGCAAATGACAATCGAGAATACTGCAGTGCGGTTGGGCATTTTTGCATGGGCCAAAGAGAGGACATGCCAAATAGGCCTCAAGCCTTCAAACTGAACAGCGCCACTTGGGGGGCTTCGCTCACCCAGAAAGCACTCACCGACCAGTTGGCGTCCGCCGCAAGCGCGGTGAATGATTCGATGCTGAACTTGTGTGAATTCTCGGTGTGCAGGCGTTCGCCAGCGTTGAAGTGGAACGTGTGTCCAGCGACCTTGACTACATGTTCGCGGCGGCTCACCAAATGCATTTCCATGCGCTCCTCGGTTTCGTTCCACAGCGCCAGATGGTCGAAGGCCTCGACGTTGAAGTCGCCGTCGAATTCGCGGTTGATACGGGTCAACAGATTCTTGTTGAAACGCGCGGTGACACCGTCGGCATCGTCGTAAGCGGCCACCAGAATGTCGGCCTCTTTGAGCAGATCCACTCCAACGATGAAATGTGCCTGATCGCCCAACAAGGTCCGGGCTGAACGCAGAAACTTCACGGCTTGATCGTGAGTGAAGTTACCAATGGTCGAGCCGGGGAAAAATCCCACACAGGTGTGCCCGGCTACCTCGGTCGGCAATTGCAGGGCGCGGCTGAAATCGTCAATCTGAGGCACGATGTTCAAGTGCGGGTAGCGTTTCCTCAGTCGTACGGCGGCCTTCTTTAATGCGTTGGCGCTGATGTCGATCGGTACATACAGCGCAAGCTGCGGCGCTGCATCGAGCAACAGACGGGTTTTTTCGCAGGCGCCACTGCCGAACTCCACCAGCGCTGCACCGTCTGGAATGGTACTGGCAAGCTGTTGGGCCACGTGAGTCAACAGGGCGGTTTCAGCGCGGGTCGGGTAGTACTCGGCGGTCTCGCAAATGGCCTCGAACAGCTCGGAGCCAGCAGCGTCATAGAAATACTTGGGCGACAGACTTTTCACCGACGCCGACAACCCGGCAATCACGTCGCGGGCGAACTCGCTGTCGTGGCTGTTCACTGCGCCAGGCTGGCGGGCATCACGGGCCAGGCGCAGGCCGGAAAACATCCAGCGCTTTTCCGGGTGGAAAAAGTTGCGGTAGGTCGTGCGGGTGTGGCCAGGGGCGGTGACACTGGCCCCGCCGCGAAGGACCATCAGGTTGATCATGAATTTGCCGTTGTACTCGCCCACCGCGCCAGCAGCCGGACGAAACCCCGGGTAGGCGCTGTAGGCACTTTGCGTCCATTGCCAGGCGACGTCATCCACCTGCTCCAGCAGTCCGGCCTCTGCGGCAGCTTCCCATTCGGCCTCTGTTGGCAGGCGCGCATCAGCCCAGTGGGCAAAGGCGGCCGCTTCGTAATAGCTGATGTTGATCACTGGCGCTGTCGGGTCAATGGCTTCCAGCCCGCGCAAGGTCAGCTGGCGCCAGCCGGGCGCGTCGTATTGCCAATAAAGTGGGGCATTCCAGCCATGTTCCTGGGCCGCGGCCCAGCCGTCCGATAGCCATAGCCCGGCTTGGGTATAGCCACCGTCCGCCATGAACGCCAGCCATTCGCCGTTGGTCACCAGGCGGTCGCTGATTTCGAACGGTTGCAGGTAGGTGGTGTGTCGGGGGCCTTCATTGTCAAAGGCAAAGCCTTGGCCCTTGTGGCCGATTTCCGTCAGCCCCCCCTTGAGCGGCTTGAACCGGCCGCGCCGCCCGGGAAGGTCTTTGGGCCAACGTGGGTCATAGGCCGGCTTGAGCGAGGAGGTGCTGAACAGGTGCAAGATGTCCATCAGCAACAACTCTTGATGTTGTTCCTCATGGGCCAGACCCAGCTCAAGCAAATCGGCAGTGGCGGTGGTTATGTCTGCCTCAAGCAGCGTGCGCATGTGTTCGTCCACATGCTTGCGGTAGTCCAGTACTCTGTCCACGCTCGGACGTGTCATCAGCCCGCGCTGCGGTCGGGGATGACGCGGGCCGACGGCTTCGTAATACGAGTTGAACAGGTAACCGAATGCCGGATCGAAAGGGCGGTAGTCGACAACGTTCTCGGCCAGCAGAAACGTTTCAAAGAACCACGTGGTATGCGCCATGTGCCATTTTGTCGGGCTTGCGTCAGGCATTGACTGAACGACCATGTCCTCGGCACTCAGTGGTGCGATCAGGTTCTCGGTCCTGCGTCGAATAGACAGATAGCGCTTGAGACGTGCGTTACCGGTGGGGATATTACGTCGCTCGCTTGAGGTGCTGATCATCAGGTCCTCTCTTTGGCAGTTCAATGGCTGGCACGTTGTTCAGCCCTGTACACCTTCGGCTTTGAAGGTCACCCTGACAGGGGTAATAACTGTGATGTGCAGTGCGCGCGTAATGTTCAAACCGAATGTCGGATCGCGGAATATAAAAGGCTGCCGGGTATTCCTGTCCGCTTGAAATCAGCGAGTCCAAGGCTCGTTTCAATCGGTTTCACCCAACGCTGGCAAGAACTCCTGTCCTACGGTTTACTACGCCTTGACCGCGCGCTTTACTGATCTGGACTCGCTCGGTTCATGAACATTTGAGGAGATACTCCATCAGGTCCACTCGATGAACGAGTACACCCCTCGCCATTGGGCGCCCCACGAGCGCCCGGCACTGCCTGGCTCCCCGTCCACGCCGTTGCACTCGACGGGCAAACGTTGGGCGTTTGCAATCGTCGGTGTGATCGTTGCGTTGACCGGCGGTCTGGGTAATGCACTGGTGGTTGCCAATCTGCCGTACTTGCAAGGCGCTTTGGGTGCGACGACTGCGGAAATTGCCTGGCTGCCCGCCGCATATGTCATGACCAACGTGTCGATGAACCTGCTGTTGGTGAAGTTTCGCCAGCAGTTTGGCTTGCGTGCATTCACTGAAGTATTTTTGGTGTTGTATGCGCTGGTGACGTTCGCGCACCTGTTCGTCAACGACCTGGGGTCGGCGGTGGCCGTGCGTGCGGCCCACGGTATGGTCGGCGCGGCACTCAGTTCGTTGGGGCTGTACTACATGATCCAGGCCTTCCCGCAGAAATGGCGAATGAAGGCGCTGGTCCTTGGCCTGGGCACTTCGCAGCTGGCGATTCCTCTGGCGCGACTGGTGTCCGAAGACCTGTTGCAAATCGCCGAATGGCGCGGCCTTTATCTCTTTGAACTGGGCATGGCGTTGCTCTCGCTGGGCTGCGTGCTCCTGCTCAAACTGCCCCCGGGCGACCGGTTCAAGGCGTTTGAAACACTCGACTTTCTCACCTTCGGCCTGCTCGCCAGCGGCTTTGCCTTATTGTGCGCCGTGCTGTCGTTGGGACGGATTGACTGGTGGCTTGAGGCGCCATGGATCGGTATCGCCTCGGCTGCATCGATCGCCCTGGTCTTTGCTGGCTTGGCGATCGAACATAACCGCACCAACCCCTTGCTGATCACTCGCTGGCTGGGCAGCGGCCGAATCCTTCGTCTGGGTTTGGCCGTGATGTTGATTCGTATCGTGTTGTCGGAACAGTCCATCGGCGCGGTGGGCTTTTTGCAAGTGTTGAACATGAGCAGCCAGCAGATGCACAGCCTGTATCTGGTGATGTTGCTGGGCAGCGTGGTGGGGCTGGCGGCCAGTGCGCTGACCATCGATCCGCAGCACCTGTTCAAACCGGTGATCATTTCGCTGGCGACAATGGCCGTGGGTGCCTGGATGGACAGCAGCTCGACCAATCTGACCCGGCCCGAGAACATGTACCTGAGCCAGTTTCTGCTGGCCTTCGGGGGTACCTTTTTCCTCGGTCCGACCCTGGTACAGGGGATGAGCGGGGTGATTGGCAACCCGCGTAATCTGGTGAGCTTTTCGGTGTTGTTCGGTATCACCCAAAGCCTTGGCGGGCTGATCGGGTCGGCGGCGTTGGGCACGCTGCAGGTTGTGCGCGAGAAATTTCACTCCAGTCACATCGTCGAACACCTGACGTTGATCAATGCCCAGGTGCAATCGAGCCTGCAAATCGCCAGTGGCAGTTATGCCTCCGCCATTGCCGACCCGTCGCTGCGTACCAACCAGGGGATTCGCACCCTTGCAGCGGCGGCGACCCGAGAGGCAAATGTTCTCGCCTACAACGATGTATTCATGATGATCGCGCTGATCGCGGTGCTGACCCTTATCTGGATTTTCCTGCGCAGTCTCTGGCTGAAGATGACCACCGAAAAAATTGCTCCTGCCCCGACAACGACGTCCTCCGACCCCTCCAGTGGCGCTGAACTTTCATGACTGAGCCCAATACTCCGGCAAACGCCACACCAGCGGCCTCTTCAGGCCCGCCGCCGGCGCCCGTCACGGAACCGCCGAGTACTCAGCCGCGTCCGTTGCGGGTACGGATTTTCTCTTCATTGATATTTGGCTCGATTGCGCTCATCGGCATATTGATCGTGCTTTACGCCTGGCAACTACCGCCGTTCAGCAGTGCCATCGAGAGTACGGAAAACGCGTTGGTCAGGGGGCAGGTGACGATCATCGGGCCTCAGCTCAGCGGGTATGTGTATGAGGTGCCCGTGCAGGACTTCCAGTTCGTCAAGGCCGGCGATGTGTTGGTGCGTCTCGATGATCGGATCTACAAGCAGCACCTGGATCAGGCGCTGGCCCAACTGGCGGTGCAGAAAGCGGCGCGGGCCAACAACCTGCAGCAGCGTCGCAGTGCCGAAGCGACCATCCTCCTGCGACAGGCCGCTCTGGCCAACACTATTGCCCAAGGCCGCAAGACCGCCGCTGATTTGCGCCGTAACGAGGATTTGGTCGCCGATGGCTCAGTGTCCAGGCGCGACCTGGACCTGAGCCGCGCAGACAATGCCCAAGCTGTCGCCGCCGTCGCCGAGGCGCAAGCTTCGCTGGAGATTTCTCGCCAGGATCTGCAAACCGTGATCGTCAATCGTGGCTCGCTGGAAGCGTCGGTGGCCAATGCCGAGGCCGCCATCGAACTGGCGCGTATCGACCTGTCCAACACGCGGGTTACAGCCCCGCGTGATGGTCAGTTGGGGCAGATCGGCGTGCGGTTGGGCGCTTACGTCAATTCGGGGGCGCAACTGATGGCGCTGGTGCCGGATCGGCTGTGGATCATCGCCAATATGAAAGAAACCCAGATGGCCAACGTACGTCTCGGTCAGCCGGTAACCTTCAGCGTCGACGCCATCGACCATCAGAAGATGCAGGGCAGGGTACAGCGAATCTCGCCCGCCGCTGGCTCGGAGTTCAGCCTGCTACCCGCGGACAATGCCACGGGGAACTTCGTCAAGATTGCCCAGCGGATACCGGTGCGGATCGTCGTTGACCCCGATCAACCCCAGGCCAAACGCTTGCGACCGGGGATGTCAGTGGTGGTGAGCATCGACACCCGCCAGAGCGGCGAAGTACCGCCTGATCAGGTTGATGACGATTCAGCCCCGGAACGAGCCGATCAACGCCGCTGAGTGAACGGCTCTTGGCGCGAGCCGTGCGCTGAATGCTTGCGCGCTTCAGTAGTCGTCGCGTTTGCGAAAGGCCCAGCGACCCGCGAGCAGGGTGAACGTCGCGACCAACGCCACCAGTACCCAAAAGCCTTCGGGGTCAGTGGCCAGTGGAATGCCGCCGACGTTCATCCCGAAGAAGCCGGCGATGATATTGATCGGCAGCGCCAGCACGGTGACCACGGTCAAGGTGAACAGGGTGCGGCTGCTCTGCTCGTTGAGCTTGGCGGCGATTTCTTCCTGCAGCAGCTTGATCCTCTCGCCCAGTGCGGTGAGGTCGCTGATCACCAGTGCGGATTCATCGGTGGATTTACGCAGCTCTTGCACGTCTTCTTTCTGGAACCAGGCCGGTGGGCGGTTGAGCAGGCGCAACAGGGACCGGGGTTCCAGGGCCAATAGCCGATGCAGGCGCACCAGCACCCGGCGCATGGCACCCAGGTCTGCGCGGTTATCGCTCAGGCGTGAAGACAACAGTTGGTCTTCGATTTGATCGACGCTGACCGTGGTTTTCCTCACAATCTGTTCGAGGACTTCGCCTTGATCGCGCAGCAAATGCACGAGAAGCTCCAGCGGCGAGCGGAAAAACTCCCCGCGTTTTACCGAGTGACGCAGCCTGTCTACCGAATGCAGGGGCTGCAAGCGGACGCTGATCATCATGTGGCTGCGGGTGCAGACCCACAAGGTAGAGATGTCTGAAGACACCATGCCGAAGTTGAACACCACATCGTTGACCACTGCCAGTAGCGACGAGTCGATGTGTTCGATGCGTGTCGAGCGTGACCCTTCATGCAGGGCTTCGAAAAACTCTTCCGGTAGTTCCAGATGCGATTTCATCCAGCGTTGGCAGCCTGCATGGGCCAGGTTCAGGTGCAGCCAGATGAATTCTTCGGGGTCGCCCGGAGTGTGCAGGCACTCCAGGGCGGCGGCCGAATCGATTTCCCGACCCCGCTCACCGGGGAGGAAACGAAACCCATAGATCAAGCCGAACAAGTCTGAATCCTGATGATCGTGCACGATGCTGTTGTTCATGGATGCTCGCTGACCTGAATACGCCTGTCAGGGACGCAGGATTGCTAAAACCGCATCATGGCAATCTGTTTTGACAGTTTTGTTACAGTTCAATCGGTGTCTCAGGCACTCAGCCGTGCTGTCACCTCATTCAACTGACCCGACACGCTGTGCAGGTTACGGCTGGCCGTTTCGGTGCGTTTTACATTGTCCTGATTGGCGCTGGCGATTTGGGTAATCTCTACCAGATTGCGCGAGATATCTTCGGCGACCGAGGTTTGCTCTTCGGCCGCCGTGGCGATCTGTCGGTTCATGTCGCGGATCGCCTCGACCGCTTCGGTGATGCGATGCAGCATATGGCCTGCTTCGGTGACCTGCTCGACGCTTTCTTCGCTGCGAGACTGGCCACCCTCAATCGCTTTCACTGCGTCGAGGGCGCCAGTCTGTACGGTGTGGATGATTTGATTGATTTCGGCAGTTGAGGCCGCGGTGCGCTGTGCCAGGCTGCGGACTTCATCGGCGACAACGGCAAACCCGCGTCCTGCATCGCCGGCGCGCGCCGCTTCAATGGCCGCGTTCAGGGCTAACAGGTTGGTCTGCTCGGCGATACCGCGAATGACTTCGAGTACTTTACCAATTCTTCCGCTGTCGGTTTCCAACTGACGGATGACCGAGGCTGTATTGGATATCTCGCCACGCATGTGAGTAATCGCGGCAATGGTTGTCTGCATGACCTGTTCGCCTTGCTGGGCGCTGTGGTCGGCGGCGTCTGCCGCAGTGGCGGCCTGCTCTGCGTGTCGAGCCACTTCTTGCGCGGTGGCGGACATTTCGTTCATGGCCGTGGCGACCTGATCGGTGCGCTCGAACTGCTCGTTGGTGCCCTGAGCGATCAGTTGTGCAATCGCATTCAACTCACTGCTGGCGCTATCCAGGTCCGTAGCGCTGACCTTCAAACGGTTGAAGGTCTCTGCCAGAAAGTCTCGAAGCGTGTTGGCGGCCACGGCCAGACGGCCTAGCTCATCCTGACGCTCGGTGCTGACGCGGTCACCGAATTTACCTTGGCTGAGCTGGGCGACGTATTCGATCAATCGTCGAACTGGATCGATCAGATTGCGATTGACCAGCCACAGGCTCAGCAGTCCGATCAACAGCCCGGACACCAGCATCACCGCAATACCCAGGAGAATTGTTTGGTTTGCGTCTGCGCTGATGTGCTCGGATTGTTGGCTGCCCTGCTCGCGTAATTGGGCGACCAGCTCACTCATTTGTTCACTGGCGGACCGATCCATGCCTTTGACTGCCGTATCACCTACAACAGGGTCGCCGTTAGAGGCTATAAATGCATCGCGGCCTTTCTGGTACGCGGTGCCCAGCACTTGATGGGCTTCGCGCAGTTTCTCGATCCGGGTTTTCAACTCGGGGGGCGTCTGGTTGGCGAGGCGCCCAAGGATGTCTTGCACCTCACGTTGGCGCTCCTCGAATTGTCCCCAGTATTTATTCAGCTCTGCCGGTTCCTTGCCACGCAGCAGGACGTTCTTCCATTCCTGTACCTGAATTTTGAATTGGAGGTTGGCCTCATCGATCAGTTGGGATGTGTGCAACGGCCCGTCGATCAGGCCTTTGTAGTTCTGCACGCTATTGGAGAGGAAATGAAAACAGGCCAGCGCGATCAGCAGGATCGCCAACAGGCTGCCACCGAGCAACGCCAGAATCTGGGCTCTCAGCGATTTTTGCAAGAACATGGGGGGGCTCTCATGGCCAAGAAGAAGGCATTCCACGTGGGAACGGGTGCGGCAAAGACATCCCTGTTCTTCAAGGCCGGGATTGCCCCGAACTTGAAGGTCGTACCTAGAGGTCGGCGGACGCCGGGGTTTCTTGAGTAATGCGGTTTTTCGTTCGGATGAACAGTACGCTGCGGCCAATCTCTTTCCGCCCCCGGTACGACTTTTCAAGAAAATTCGCAGCGGCAATAACTATCCTGAACCTCGCACGCCCTCCAGACCGCCAACGGAAGGCCATATTTTTCCTTCTTGTGGCGAATAAAATCTTCGTTTAAGCGATTGATCAGCGCGGCGTGTTTACCCTGCTAGGGAAGGTCTGAAGTAGGCCCTTCTTTTTGCCGGAAAATCGGGCGTCAAGCGCTCAGAAATAAAGTAATTCACTGAAATATCGGAAATACCGGCTTTTTTAGATGAACCATATTTGGAAACCTTTTTCAGAGTTTCCCTAACTCAAGCTTCCACCGGACGGGTCGCTGGCCGCGGCAGATCAGATCACGGAATTCGGAATGCTCGAAAGCATTCATAAATATGACTATAAAAAGATAAGAAAGTATTCGAAAAGAGAATAGATCACTGTCATATATGACAGTAGACGGAAAAAACCTTATTGGAGAAACTGTACGTGAGCAACGGGCAGCATGATGACGACCATGCGCTCAATCACTGGGGCTAATGCAAATATCATTGCGACTGCCCGCTGTTATTCAATAATAGGAGCAATACATCATGAGTGAAGAAGTCTGCGCGATAGTTATTGATATTGGCAGTAGCACGATGAAGGTAGGTTTTGCAGGTGACGCCAGTCCGGCAGCGATATTTCCCACCGTAGTAGGCAGGCCAGAATCGGCTGATGCAAACCAAAAGGCAGTGTACGTGGGTGAGGAAGCGCTAGCTAAAAAAGATACATTAAAACTTAGCTGGCCGGTAAAGTATGGCTTCATCACTGACTGGGACGATTTCGAGCTCATTCTACACCATGTATTTGACAACGTATTAAAAGTGAAACCTGCCGAGCATGACATACTCTTGACGGAGCCGCCGCTTAACCCACGTAGTAGCCGGGAGAAAATGGTTAAAATATTATTTGAGGTATTTAATTGCCGCGCTTGTTATGTCTCGATTCAAGCGGTTTTGGCTCTGTATGCCTCAGGACGTACAACGGGGATAGTTTTGGAGGTGGGCGATAGCGTTACTCATGCTGTTCCGATTTACGAAGGCTATGCTTTACCTCACGCAGTCTTGCGGACGGACATTGGAGGGCGAAACCTGACGGCCTACCTGGTTAAAATACTGTCAGAACGCAGCTACTCTTTTGCCACAACGGCAGAGTCTTCAATTGTTCAGGAGATCAAAGAAAAGCTGTGTTACGTCGCAATGGATTTTGAGGCTGAAATGGAAGGCGCAGCGACCTCCAGCAGTCTTCAGGAATCGTATGAACTGGCAGATGGCCAAGAAATCACTGTGGGTGACGAACGTTTCCGGTGCCCGGAGGTGTTGTTTAAACCTTCACTGACTGGATTCAAATTCGCAGGAATTCATGAGGTGGTTTATAACAGTATCATGAAGTGCGATGTTGATATTCGAAAAGATCTTTATAGCAACATCGTTCTAACTGGTGGCTCTACAATGTTTTCGGGCATGGCTGAAAGGCTGCAAAAGGAAATCACCAAGCAAGCACCTTCCACCATGAAAATTAAGGTTGTTGCACCACCTGAACGTAAATACAGCGTTTGGATTGGTGGTTCTATACTCGCTTCGCTCAGCACCTTTCAAGCAATGTGGATTACCCGTAAAGACTATGATGAAGTGGATCCTTCAATTGTGCATGGAGAGTTCGAGCCCCCCTTTTAATTAGGAACCTCCGGCCAGGCTGCACTTCTACACCGAGCCGGAATTGATCGGGGGTACCGAAACCCAGGCGTTTGTTAGCCATCATGACGAAATCATTCTGATTGCCGTCCGAGGAAGTTTCCCTACGGCTGGCTGCTGTTCGGTTTTGGGCTTGGACGTATGGGTGGCGAGCCTTATCGGCATCATGGGAAACAGCAGCATTTCATGCCGGTGACGTTCAGTGATGGCGAAAAGTCTTCCATTCTCTGGGACCTCGGTTGTGAATCCATTGAGGACACTGCGATATGCAAATACGCCCGTGAGCAGTAATGCACGTAGTTTCGATGAGGGCTCAAGTCATACAACAACCCGCCTTGGAGCAGAAAGAAGTCGCCTCAATACGACCATTGGCCGCTTGGGGAAATTGACCGCCACCAAACTAAAACCGGCCGATGTTTATGGCAATGCTGCGCAGTCGCCAGCGTTTGAGGCGAGCCTCAAGCGCTGGAGGGCTCATAAAGAGAATAACGTCAAAGTGCAACTGGCGATGATCCCTTCGCGGCCAGACAATACTGATATCGCGGGGGTCTACCAAGAAGCTGATCGCGACCCAATGGCGTAGTGCTTCCTCCCGTGGTAATCCGCCGCACGCTGATGAGGCTGTTCGGCGGATAGTCGGGTGTGTCCGTGACCGCTTAAGCAGTGGCTCACACCATCGCCAGCACCCGCTTGCGAGTGGGCGCAGGCCAGGCGCTGTCGATGGCGTGCAGGTCTTCTGCGGTCAGGGTCAATTGTGCGGCAGCAGCGTTGAGGCGTATGTGCTCGGGCTTGACGGCTTTGGGAATCGCGATGACGCCTTTATTGCGCAGCACCCAGGCCAGGCAGATCTGCGCGGGGGTGGCGTCATGTCGGGCAGCGATGTCTTGCAGCACCGGGTTTTTCAGCAGGTGCCCGGCCTGAGCGATGGGGCAGTAGGCCATCAGCGGCATGAGGTGGATCTGCGCCCAAGGCAGTAGATCGAATTCGATGCCGCGTTGTTCGAGGTTGTAGAGCACCTGATTGGTCGCGCAGGCCGGGTTGGCCAAGTGCGCCATGTCGGTGACGTCGAAATTGGAGACGCCCCAGCCACCGATTTTGCCGGCTTCGCGCAGGCGTTCGAAGGCTTCGACGGTTTCTTCCAGTGGGTGTTGGCCGGGCCAGTGCAGCAGGTACAGGTTGATGTGTTCTGTGCCGAGGCGTCGCAAGCTTCGTTCACACGCCTCTACTATGCCGGTGCGGCTTGCGTTGTGTGGGTAAACCTTGCTCACCAGAAACACGCGGTCGCGCTGCCCGGCGATGGCCTCACCGACCACTTCCTCGGCACCGCCTTCTGCGTACATTTCAGCGGTATCGATCAGGGTCATGCCGTGTTCGATGCCCAAACGCAACGCGGCCACTTCATGTTTTCGTTGATGCGGATCTTCGCCCATGTGCCAGGTGCCCTGGCCGATGACGGGGACGGATGCGCCAGCCAATTCGAGGGTTTGCATGTAATCTCCTACAATCAGTGGGTGATATCTATTCTGGCAGCAGGATGACGAGCAGGTTCAAACCGGACCGGGAAAAGCGGTGATATCGGTCATTTATTCACCACCGCCGTACGGCCATTCTCCCAACCCCCACCTAAAGCCAAAAACAGATCGATCTGGCCCATGGCGACTTGGGTGTTAGCCGAAGCCAATTGGGCACGAACATCAGTATAGGTGCGTGTAGCCTGGAGGTCGGCAAGGAACGAGGCGCGGCCAGCCTGGAAGAAACGGTGAGTCTGATCGGCCGCTTGCCGGGCCGACTGTTCGGCGTCGGCCAGCGCCTCACGCCGCTCCAGCAAGGCGGTGTATTGCGCCAGACCGGTCTGGGCTTCGCGGATCGCGTTGAGTACCACGCCATCGAAATGCGCCAGTGCGGCTTGGGTCGAGGCTTCGGCTTCATGGATCCGCGCACGGGAGCCGTTCGATGGCACCGTCCAGCTCAGCAAGGGCCCAAAGCCCCAGCGATTAGTGGCCGGTTGGCCGAGGTTACTCAGAATACCAACGGTGCCAATGCTCGCGCCGATGCTGATGTCCGGGTACAGCGCGCCGGTGGCGACACCAATCTCTGCGGTGGCGGCTGCCAGTCGACGCTCGGCCTGACGAATATCAGGCCGGCGTTTGAGCAATGCGGCACCGTCGCCGACGGGCATGAGCTGCGCGATGTGGGGCAGTTCAGCGCATGTCGTCACGCCAGCAGGCAGTTGTGCCAGCGGTTTGGCCAGCAGCATCGACAAGCGGAACAGTCCGGCTTGACGGGCGGCGTTGTAGCGGGGCAATTCGGCGCGCAGGGATTTGAATTGGGTTTGTGAGCGGGTGACTTGGGTTTCATCCCCGCGCCCCGCGTCGCGCAGGCGCTGGGTCATGGTCAGGCTTTGCTGTTGCAGGTCCAGCGAATGCAGGGCGATGTTCTGCTCTTCATTGGCGGCGCAGACCTGGGTGTAGGCGCGTACTACGTCGGCCACCAGGGTGATGCGCGCGGTGTCCGCTGCGGCTTGGGTCGCATCGGCACTGGCTTGTGCGCCTTCGATGCCGCGCTGCAGGGTGCCGAACAGATCGAACTGGTAAGAGGTGCTGATGCCGATGTCGCCGACATTGGCCACGGGCACTTTATCGGCTAACAGAAAGGCTTCACCCGATTCCTGCAAGCGTTGTGCGCCCATTTTTACCCCGCTGTGGAATCCCCCCAAAGACTGGGCTTCCTCCACTTGCATTCGGGCCCGGGCCAGATTGGCGGCCGCTACCCGCAGGTCGGTGTTGGAGGCCATGGCCTGACGTACCAGCTCATCGAGCCGAGGGTCCTGATACAGTCGCCACCAATCTGCCGGTACCGGCGCTGACATCGCATTGGCACCCTGACCCGCGATTTTGCCCTGCAAATCCGGGCGGTTCAGTGCGGCATCCTTGGGCAGATGATAGTCCGGCCCCACCATCTGGCAGGCGGACAACAGCAAACCCAGGGCTACGGTCGCCAGACGTGCGCCTTGTTTCATTGCGCGGTCTCCCGAGGGTGAGCGTCCTCGATGATCGACACCGTCGCGGTACGCCCGGCGATCATGCGAAAGTCATCCGGCACGCTGTCGAAGGCGATTCGCACGGGAATCCGTTGTGCCAGCCGCACCCAGCTGAACGCCGGGTTGACGTTGGGTAGCAGGTTGGTGCCGCTGCTGCGATCACGGTCTTCGATAGCGGCGACGATGCTCTGCACATGACCGCGCAAGCGTGCGCTATCACCGATCACGCGGATATCCACAGCCTGGCCGATGTGGATACCAGACAGCTTGGTTTCTTCAAAGTAGCCGTCGATATGGAACGAGGTGCCGTCGACCACCGACAGAACGGCGCGGCCAGCGGTGACAAACTCCTGCGAACGCGGTGCGCGGTCGTTGAGGTAACCGTCCACCGGGCTGCGGATCACCGAGCGGTCCAGGTTCAGTTGTGCGGCATCGACCGCAACCTGTGACTCGCTCAAGGCCGACAATGCACGCGCTTCGCGAGACTGACTTTCTTCGAGTTGTTCCTGGGCGACCAGATTGCCCAGGCCCCGGTTGCGTTTGTTTTCACGGCGGGCCTGTTCATAGGTTTCCTGGCGTTCGGCCGCCGTCGCCTTGGCCTGACGCAGGGCCAGACGAAAGCGGTCCTGGTCGATGGTGAACAGGACTTGGCCCTTGGTCACCACCTGGTTGTCGGTCACCTCGACCTTCTGAATCAGGCCGGAAACGTCTGGGGCAATCTGCACCACGTCGGCGCGAATACGACCGTCGCGGGTCCAGGGCGCAAACATGTAATACATCACCATGCGCCAGACCACGACAGTGGCGAAGGTCACGATAAGCAGGGTCAGGACCACTCGGCCCAATGTCAGTAAGGGTTTTTTCATTTCATCAGGTATCGACTGAGAGTATCCACAGCGCCGAGCAACACAGCGTATAGACCTACGTTGAACAATGCCCGGTGCCAGACCAGGCGATAGAAGTGGGCGCGTGTCAGCAGTGCGTGCACCACTAGATAAAGCAAATACGTGATGCCCATCAGTACCATCAGCGTGGGCACGATCACCCCGCTGATATCCAGATCACCGATCATAAAGGCGCTCCGTCGATGCCATAGGGCGGTTGTTCTTTGGCCTCACCGGTGGCCATTATTTCGACGCCAGGCAGCAGCGCCAGGCGCAGGCCACTCAACGCATGCAGCAGGTGAGTGCGGGTTGGATCGTCGTCCATCCATTGCGCGGTCAATGAGCGCCGTGCGCGGTCCATGGTCATCAACAGACCTTTGGGCGCGGGCAAGCGTTGGCGGGCGTTGAGGCAGGCCTGAAAATAAACGCCGACCTCATCGATCACCTGCTGTAGCAGCGCTTGGGGGACTGCGTGTACCCGATGGATATACGCCTGCAAATCCAGCAAGTTGAGGGCGACCTGCAGTTCGCGCAGGGCAACCCCGGTGTCCTGAGCGGTGATGGTCAGGCGCGGTAAATGCTGCATCAGGCGGTCGAGCATCTGCACGCCCATGCGCCGATGCTCGGCCAGTGTCGCCGGCTGGCTCAGGGTGACAATATCGTGCCAACTGAAGCGGGTCAGGCGCTTGGCGGCTAATTCAACGCCGAAGGGGCGTACCACCAGGGTCCAGACAAACGCGAATAACAGCCCCACTGGCCCCGCCAGGTTGGTGTTGACGAAGGCCAGGAAGTCGGCGTCGTAGGCGCCCTGAATGCTGATGAATGAGGACGTATTGACGATGGTCAGCAAGGTCCCCAAGTAGAAGCGGGGCTGCACGGTCAAGGTGCCGATGACGATGAAGGGGATGGCGAAGGCCAGCACCAGCATCGGGAAGTCATGCAGGTTGGGCAGCACCAGGAACAGATAGAGACTGGCGAACAGCACCGACATTGCGGTCCAGAAAAAGAAGCGATAGATCTGCGGTGCGGGGTCGTCCATGGCGGCGAAGAAGCTGCACGCCACCGCAGCCAGAATCACCGCGCTGCCGCCATCGGTCCAGCCCAACAGAATCCACAACACTGACGCGACGATGATTGCGGTGACGCTGGAAAACACCGAATACAGCATCAAGCCGCGATCAAAAAACGGCGTCAGCCGGCCCAGCCGCCAGTGCCGATAGACCGCGCGCCACGAGGACTGGTCGTCAGTGCGCAACGCATGTTGCAGGCTGCGACAGTCCTGCCACAGATCGATCCATTCGCCGAGTCGGTAGAGGGCGTTGGACAGTAGCAACTGATGCCGATCATCCAGCTGCGTCGAGCTGGGTTGCAAGCGCTCCAGATGATCGCGTAGCGCTTGCCAATGTTCGACCGGCGCGCCCTCACGGGTGCTATGCAACCAGGCGCAGGTCTCTGCCAGCAGCGGCGCGAGGCGTTCGGCCTGTTCGGGTGTGCGTTTTTCCAGTGCCAAAAGGGCGTCGTTCAATGCATCGACAACCGGCAACAGGTGAATCATCCGTCCACGCAATTCTTTACTGTTGCGCATTGTCTGAGGGCGCGCACCTTCGTGAGGTAACTGACCGATCATCAGTTCCAGCGTATTGAAAGTAGCAACCATCGAGGTGCGAAGGCGGCCGATGTCTTCCGGGGCCAGGGTGCGCGCCAAAAATAGCTCACTGTAAGCGCTGGCGTCGGCAAACCAGTTGTCAGCCGCCCCCAGCATCACGGGCGCCAGCCGGCGCGGCCAGAACATGCCGCCCACCACGGCGGCACAGACGATCCCGAGGACAATCTCCTCAGTGCGTGACACCGCAATGTCGAACACTGTCAGCGGGTTATCCACAACCGGAAAGGCAATCAGCGGCAGGGTGTAGCCCGCGAGCATCAGCGCGTAACTGTTGGCCGTGCGCAGGTGCAGCGAGAGGAACAGCAAGGTCCCGGTCCAGAGAGCGATCACGATGGCCAGCAAGAACGGGGTCTGCACGAACAATGGCACGAAAAAAACGGCCGCCGCCGCGCCGACAAAGGTCCCCAGCGCCCTGTAGAGCGCCTTGGAACTGGTCGGGCCAACAAAGGGACTGGAAACGATATAGACCGTGGCCATGGCCCAATAAGGCCGAGGCATTTCCATGATCAATGCGATATACAACGCGATCATTGAGGCGGCGAAGGTACGCACGCCATAGAACCAGTCACGTGCCGGCGGTACCCCGGTAAAAAAACCGCTCAAGATGCCCATACCGTGCTGTGATGGCCGGCATCTTCAAATGCCTTCAGCACCCGCAGGGTGGCTTCGAGATCCGCGACGTCGACATTTTTGAGCACGTCCCTGCGCAGACGAATCAACTCATTTTCAATCGACAACGCCAGCGCGCGGCCATTCTCGGTCAGGCTCAAGGATTTGGCGCGGCGGTCTGTGGGATCTTCGGTGCGACAGACCACGTCAGCTGCACATAATTGATCAAGCAAACGCACTAGCGATGGACTTTCCATCCCGGCGGCCTGGGCCACTGTCACTTGGCGCACGCCGTCGCCCAAGCGCAGAATCATCAACAAAGGCATCGCGCACGCTTCGGAGATGCCGTAGTCGACGAGCGTCGTGTGACAGATGCGCCGCCAGTGACGGGATGCTGCCACGATGCCGCGGCTGATGCTCATTTGGAGAATATCGAGAGTCATGGCGTTGCCAGTGATAATAGTTTGAAATCACATTATTAGCTTGCTAACTATAAATAGTTTGTAACACTGTTGCAGCGCCGTCAACCGTCATCTTGCTTGTCCAGGCAATCACACATGGCTGAAGTCCGTGAGTGCCCATCTCCATGACTCTGTGACCATTCCCTTCCACACGCAAGATGCCCGATACAGAGCTTTTCACTGGAAAAAAAAGCAGTGGAGTTTGAATAGATGACTACCGTTTGTCGGTAATAAAAAACGGTATTGGGCGCCTTTATCGCGCTTTTATTCAAAAAAATGACGCAAGGTTTCGGACCTGGCGCCTTTGTTAATGCAGTCTGTGGTGAACCTTTTATTCATCCTGATGTCGTCATCAAATGATGCCGTAATAGTGGCCTTACAGCGGATCGCCTGTTTTTTGACGTCATTAGGTCGGCGATTTAATTTCAACAATCATCGATTCAGCCGATAGCAAGGACAACACCGCTGGGTGGTTGCACACCACCTTTAACGATCCGTCCTTGCTGGTGCGCAAGCCGCACCCCTTCGAGTCTTGAATGATCGATCTCGCTACCTGGAACCTCTCCGTCCCTGTCGGTCCTCCCGCCGTCACCATTGATACGCCAACACTGGTGGGTGGTTATCAGGATGGTTACTTCCGCTCGGGGGACACCTTGTTCTTTTGGGTGCCGGTAACCGGCTCCAGAACTGAAAATGCGATATATCCCCGGACCGAACTGCGCGAGACCAAGGCCGATGGCAGCGTCAGCAACTGGAAATTTCCCCAGGCAGACAACGTCCTGCGTGCCGCGCTGTTGGTCAGTCAGGTACCCTCGACGGGCAAAATCGTGATTGGTCAGATTCATTGTTACCAAAGCGCGGAGCCGTTGCTCAAGCTCGAATACCAGTACAAGGAAAAGCTCAAGACCGGCAACATCGTTGTCAAGTTTCGACGCGCACCCGGCGTGGAGCCTGAGGTCATCATCATTGCCGAACAGGTGCCGATGAATCAGCGCTTCACCTACACCATTCACCTGACGCCCAACGGCAACCTGACCGTCAACGCATTCGACCATGTCTGGACCGCAGCTCTGGATTCATCCTGGAGCACCCGGCTTTTGTACTTCAAGGCAGGCGTCTACGTTCAGGACAATACGGGCTACACCACTGAAGGCGGGGCGGCGACGTTCTACAAGCTGACAATTACCCATGACAAGAAGGCTTGAGTGGGGTCAAGCCGGAAAGACCAGGGTAAACCGAATCGGTGCGGCAACCGGTTGCGCGACGGTGACGCGTCCGCCATGCAGATGCATGATCGCGGCGACAATGGCCAACCCCAGACCATTGGAGTCGGAGCGTTGATGGCGTGAAGCGTCGCCGCGGTAGAAACGGTCGAACAACCGGGTCAAGGCCGCAGGCGCCAGCACCGGACCCTGATTCTCCACCTGGATCAGCCATTCGCTATCGCGCCTGTCGACGCGCACCAGAATCTCGCTGTCCGCATCGGCGTAGCGAATGGCATTGGCCACCAGATTGCTCAACGCCCGCCGCAGAAGGATCGGGTCGGCGTTCAAGGTCCCGCCGCCAGAAGTCTGGATGCGCAATTGACGCTCTTCTGCCAACCCTTCGAAATAACCGGCGACGCGCTGCAGTTCGTCTTCCAGATTCAGTGGCTGACGTTCGAGCACGGCTTGTGCGTCATCAGCCCGGGCGAGGAACAGGATGCTCTCGACCAGTCGGGAAATCCGCTCCAACTCCTCAAGATTCGAGGCCAGCAACGCTTGGTATTCATCCACGCTGCGGGTCTGGCGCAACGCAACCTGACAATGCCCCATCAGTGAGCCGACAGGTGTGCGAATCTCATGGGCCAGGTCTGCGGAAAACTGCATCAGCCGCTGATAACCGTCGGCCAGGCGATCAAGCATGGCGTTGAAAGCGTCGCTGAGTTGATGCAGCTCCACGGGTGTGTCGTGGCTGTCCAGGCGGCTACCTCTGTGGCTGTCGAGCGTCGCCGGGGTGATGTCTGCCGCGTGTGCCGCCATTCGCCGCAACGGGCGTAAACCACGGCGTAACAACAGATAACCGAGCAGCGCGGCGATGACGAAAGCCAGGGTCATGGCCACGTAGATGCGCTGTCTGAAACTGGCGAGCATGGCCATTTCCTTGACCATTACATGCGCGGCCAGCAGGTGCACCTCGGTGTTGCCCGACAGCGCCTGCACGGATGCGGCGCGCAAGGGCACGCCTTCCAGGCTCATCCCACTGCGCAGGTCGGTGTCGTTGAGGGCTTGATCCTGGCCGACCACCGGTACCTGTGGCAGCGGCGCGTGCGACGGATTGACCGAAATCACCGGGGGCTTGCCCGGTTCACCGATGATGAAAATGTCTTCTTCGCTGTCGAGCATGTTTTCGAACAGTTGCGGACTGCTCTCAAGTTTGTCGAGGGTCAGGTCGTAGCGCAGCAGTTTGCGAAAATGATCGAGCCGGGCCAGCACGGCATGGTCGCTGCGCTGCATCACGGTCCGTTCTATCGATACGTAAAGATACAGGCCGGCGCCAGCCACGGTGAGCATCGCCACCAGGGCGAATGCGAGTGTGGTGCGCAGGGTCAGGGATGGCGGGCGTCGGGACCGCATGGCCGCACCTCGCAGACGTAACCGATGCCGCGCACGGTATGGATGAGTTTGACCGGGTAGGGCAGGTCGATCTTGCTGCGCAGACGTTTGATCGCGACATCGACCACATTGGTGTCGCTGTCGAAGTTCATGTCCCAGACCTCCGAGGCGATCTGTGCCCTGGACAGCACATCGCCTTCGCGGCGCAGCAGCAGATGCAACAGCGCGAATTCCTTGTTGGTCAGGACGATCACCTGTTGCTGGCGGGTCACCCTGCGTCGCAGCAGGTCCAGCTCCAAGTCGGCGATATGAAAATGATCCGGCTCGCGGACCACGCCCCGACGCAGCACGGTGCGGATGCGCAGCAGCAACTCAGTGAAGGAAAACGGTTTTACCAGATAGTCGTCGGCGCCCAGCTCCAGGCCACGAATGCGATCCTGCAATTGATCGCGCGCAGTGAGGAACAGCACGGGCACATCCTGTTTGGCGCGCAGCACTTCGATAATCTGCCAGCCATCGATGCCTGGCAGCATCACATCGAGCACGATCAAGTCATAGCGCTGTTCGAGGGCCATGTGCAGGCCATCGGTGCCGTGTTGGGTCCAGTCGACTTTATAACCCGACTCGCCAAGGCCCTTTTTCAGGTACTCGCCGGTCTTGGTGTCGTCTTCGATGAGCAGGATGTGCACCGTTGGGTCTCCATGTTCTTCACACAGGCTGGAGCGTTTCCAACGAGGAGCGTTGGGCAGGGTTGGAGTTTAACCAAGTGCCATGAGGGTGTCGGTGACATTTTTGTCATGCGCGATCTACCTGCGCCGAATGACAAAAATGTCATTCGGCGGTCATGCTGCCGTGCGGGTTCCAGGGTGATGATGGCTGCTAACTCACTCAACCAGGTATCGACATGAAGAATGCACTGTCCACAACGTTCGGCTTGCTTCTGCTCAGCGCCGCAGTCATGACCCAGGCCGCCGACATGCCAGTGGTCAAGCCCATGCGCGGCACTGTTGATAGCCTCCAGGCTGATACGTTGAATTTCACCAACCGTGCCGGTCAACATCAGAGCATCGGCTTGACCGACAAGACGACGATTCGCTTGATTTCAAAAACCAGCCTGGATTCGATCAAAACTGACAGCTTTATCGGTTCGGCGGCCACACCGCAGGCTGATGGCACGTTGAAAGCATTGGAAGTTACCGTGTTCGAAGCTAGCCTCAAAGGCAGCGGTGAAGGCCACTACGGTTGGGAAAATGCCGACGGCAGTACCGGCACCATGACCAACGGCACGGTTGGTACGCTGGCAAAAACCAATGGTCGCACCTTGACCGTGCTCTATAAGGGCGGCGAAAAACAGCTGGTCGTGCCAGAAGACGTGCCGATCGCCTACGTTCAACCTGGCGAGCGCAGCGCACTGAAAGCCGGTGCCAAGATCGTTCTGTTCCCGGCCGATGACGGTAAATCCGCGCGCGGTATTGCCGTGGGCAAGGATGGTTTCACGCCACCGATGTAACGCAGAGCGAGGGCGTCGGATTCAGACACCACAGGAGACCGCCATGAGCACTCGACATATCCATCCCTGGCCAGTGCGGCTTACGCATTGGCTCAACGCGCTGGGCATGGTTGGCATGTTCATGAGCGGCTGGGGCATCTACAACGCTTCACCTTTATTCTCTTTCCGCTTCCCCCGCGAGATAACTCTGGGCGGTTGGCTCGGTGGTTCCATCGCTTGGCATCTGGCAGTGATGTGGCTGCTGGTGATCAACGGCCTGGCATACGTGTTGTACGGCGTGTTCAGTCAGCACTTCAAACGCGATTTGTTACCGATTTCAGTGGACGCGGTGAGGCGTGATCTGGGGGATGCCCTGCGCTTGCGTCTGGCTCACCAACAGGGGCGCTACAACGCCGTGCAACGGTTGTCGTATTGGCTGGTGTTGGCGCTGGGCGTGCTGGTGGTCTTGTCCGGGCTGTCGATCTGGAAGCCGGTCCAGTTGCAGGTGCTGTGTAGCTTGCTGGGCGGGTACGACTTCGCTCGTTTCGTGCATTTTGGCGCCATGGCCGGGATCGGTGCATTCGTCGTCGTCCATTTGGTGTTGGTACTGCTGGTGCCACGTACATTTGTGCCGATGATTACCGGTGGTACTCGGGAGAATTCCAATGACTGAACCCAAACAGCGGCCACCTGGTTTGCGCCTGGAACCGGCGCAGCAGACCCAATTGATCAATATTCAACGGCGCTCGTTTCTGCGCGCCGGGCTGACGATCGGTGCAATGTCGATGCTCACGGGCTGCAACCTGGAGAGTGACGATGCTGTGGATAAAACTTTGTGGGCCATGTCGCGCTGGAACGACCGGGTTCAGGCCTGGCTGTTCAGCGGTCAACGTCTGGCGCCGACCTACGATCTGGCAAAGGTCACCAGTCCGTTCCCGTTCAATGCGTTCTACCCTGAATACAATGTGCCCGAGGTCGATCTTTCCACGTACCGTCTGGCGGTGTCCGGGTTGGTGCGTGACACGCAACCCTGGACCCTGGAAAACTTGCGCAAGCTGCCGCAACGCACCGACATCACGCGGCTGATCTGCGTCGAGGGCTGGAGCGCGATTGGCCAATGGGGCGGGGTCCCTTTGCGCACGTTTCTGGAACACATTGGCGCGGACACCACGGCAAAATTCGTCGGGTTCAAATGTGCTGACAAATACTACTCAAGCCTGGACATGCCGACCGCGCTGCATCCACAAACTTTGCTGGCGCTGGATTTCGGCCAAGTAGCACTGCCACCGGATTATGGTTATCCATTGCGTGTGCGGGTGCCGACCAAGTTGGGGTTCAAGAATCCCAAGCACATCGTCGAACTCTTCGTGACCAATGAATACCCGGGCGGGTACTGGGAAGACCAGGGCTATAACTGGTTTAGCGGGAGTTAAAGCAACCGCTGCACAGTTGATCGCAGCCTTCAGGGGAGCAGCTTCAGGATTCCTGGATACTGAAGCTGCTTTTCACTCAGTTCAGACCCAGCTTGCCACGCAAGGTGGACAGGTCTTCAGCCAGGGTGTTGACCGGGCCAATCAGTGCCTTGCGGTCATTTGCACTGACTTTGTCATACGTCTCGTAGCCACCGTCTTTGGTTTTGTATTTGGCCAGGATCTTGTTGACCGTCGCAAAGTTCTTGTCGACTTTGGCGGCAAACACCGTGTCCTGCTTTTCGATCTGCGGGCGGAACAGGTCGACGATTTTTTTGGCGCCGTCGATGTTGCCCTGGAAGTCATACAGGTCAGTGTGGCTGTAACGGTCTTCTTCACCGGAAATCTTGGTGGCAGCGACTTCTTCGAGCAGCACTGCCGCACCGCCAACCACTTTTTCAGGTGGGAAGGTCAGGCCGGCAACGCGTGTTTGCAGGTCTTTGACATCGCCGTTGAGTTTGTCGGCCAGTTCGCCCAGGCCCTGGGTGCTGTTCTCGGAGAACAGGCTGTATTCGATGCGGTGGAAACCGGTGAAGTCTTCAGCGGTCACGCCTTTTTCGTGGTCATCAACGCGTGAATCGATGGAGGCATCCAGGTCGCTGAACAACTCGGCGATGGGCTCAACGGACTCGTAATAAACGCGAGTCGGCGCATACAGTTTTTTGGCGGTGGCCAGGTCGCCTTTTTTCACGGCATCGGTGAACTGTTGGGTGTGGCTACCCAGCTCATCAAGCTGTTCGGTGACGTAGATTTTGTAGTCCGAGATCGGTCCCACCAGGTCCAGCGGCGCTGTCGCGGCGAAGGCGGCCAAGGGAGTCTGGAGCAAGCCAAAGGTAAGCATCACAACGAGAGGCGACTTTTTCATGGGACTTTTCCGGGTGAAATTAGTGTGGGTCAAAGCGTTTTCGTCGGTGTGGAGGCGGCAAGCAGCGACCGACCGAGGTAATCCTGATCGCCGACGACACCGGGCAACGTGAAGAAGTAGCCACCGCCAATGGGCTTCAGGTACTCCTCCAGAGGTTCGCCATTGAGGCGGGTTTGCACGGTGATAAAGCCTTTTTCCAGATCGGACTGGTAGCAGATGAACAACAGGCCCATGTCGAGCTGACCGTTCTTGCTCACGCCATTGGAGTAGTTGAACGGGCGGCGCAAAATCCGGTTGCGTTCAGTGTCGGCGGTGCGTGGGTTGGCCATCCTGATATGTGAGTCCAGGCGAGTCTGCTTGCCGTGGGGATCGGCAGCGTAGTTCGGCACGTCGGTCTCCTGCTTGCCATCCATCGGCGCGCCGCTGGTCTTGACCCGGCCAAAGATCGCTTGCTGTTCCTGCAGTGGCGTCCGGTCCCAGCGCTCGACGAAGTTACGGATGATCCGCACTGCCTGATAGCTACCGCTGACAGCCCATGCGGGCTCATCGCTGCGGGGTTGAACCCAGACCAGGTAGTCCATGGCTTTTTGATCGTTGGAATCGGGGTTGGCTGAACCGTCGCGGAAACCGAGGAAGTTACGTGCACTCTCTGCGGGCTGCCCGGGTTTGACGGGGGCCTGAGCCGGCACGGTGCCTTCCTGCTTCCAGCGCACCAACAACAAGTCGGGCAGATTTTTGACGATGTCACGCAGGGCGTGAATATTGCTGTCGGGGGTGTTGGAGCAGAACTGAATGCTCAAGTCACCGTGGCAGCGGTCAGGCTCCAGCGCGTCATTAGGGAAGCCAATCATCCGGATCAGGCGCGTGGGCTTGACCGACGCCAGGCCGAAACGCTCGTCGAACAGCGACTCACCGACCGACACGGTGATGGTCAGGTTGTCCGGCGTCACCACCGGACCGAGGATGCCCGAATCCACCGGTGGCAATTTCGGATCGACCTGCGGCACGACGCCTCCTGTCATCAGGAACGCAATACGCTCGTTCAGCGTGCGGAACAGACGCTCCAGATCTTCGCGGTCGGCAGCCAGTACGTCGAACGATACGAGCATGCCCGCAGCCGGGCGAGGCGTGACAATGCCCGTCTGGTGACGGCCATGGAACAGGTTACGGTCCTGGGTCTTTTCGCTGTGCGGCGCTTCGGTGACTTGCGCCTGGGACGCCGCCAAAACGTTGCTGCTCAGGCTGCTACCCGCCAATGCTGCACCCGCCGCGCCGAGTCCCAGAAGCACGCGGCGACGTTGGGCTGAAAGCGGGGCGTTGGACATATCTGAATCTTTCATAGTGATGAGGTCTTCGTTCTATTACGGGTCTGAAAGGACACTGCTTAGAGGCCCTTGAGGCCTAAGGCTGGATCGATTCCATCGAGTGCGTCGGCCAATGCTTTGGCGCTGTCTGCTATCTGTTGGCGCTGCCCATTCGCGACTTGATCGTAGGGGCGGTAGCCGCTCTCGGTTTTCAAGCTGTCGAGTTCAGCGCCAAAGGCCGTTGAAGCCGCATCGATCCTTTGCAGCAGCTCGCCAGCTGTCTTGGCCAGCAGCGGACGCAACAGGTCGATGACTTTGCGTGTACCTTCCAGATTGGCGGCAAAACCGCTCAGGTCAGCACGGCTGTAGCGCTCTTCTTCGCCGTTGCTGCGGACTTCGGCCAGGGAGCGCATGTTGTGGGTAATGATGCCAACCAGTTGCTCGGGGGCCATGGTTTGCGCCATCAATTGTTGCTTGAGGCCAGTGACGTCGGTTTGCAGACGCTGCACCGTCAGCGCCAGGCCATCGACTTTGTGCTGATCGAACAAGGCGTACTCAATGCGATGGAAGCCATTGAAGCCCGGGTCTTGTTCGCGTTTTTCGTAGTAATCAGCACGAGCGTTGATGGCGTTATCCAGATCGGCAAAGCGCTGTGCGGCAGGTGCAATCCGCTGATAGACGACTCGGGCCTGCAGGTAAGCCGCTTGTGCCTGATCCAGGTCAGCTACGTCGATGGCCTGTTGCAAGGCGGTAACGGCCTTGATCAGCGCTGAACTCTGGCTGCTCAAATAAACGCGGTATTCGGACAGTGGTCCGATAAACGCGACCATCGATGGCCGGGCCTTTGCGCTGGCGTCGGATTCAGCGGTGGGGGTCACATGCAGGGTGCCGCGTGGGTTGCTCAGCAGGCCGCAGGTGATGGTGTAGTCGCCCGGCATCAGGTTGGCATTGATCACCTGGCTCAGCCCCGGCGCGATATTTTCGCGCTCCTCGACCACCAGTACACCGTCGAGGATTTCCCACTCAACGGCACGTTCGGAGCGGTTGACGATACGAAAGGCGGTGCGTCCAGCAGGTACCGTCAACGCATTCGGCTCACAGCTGTGGGCATGAATGCTGACGAGGGTCTCGGCACTGTTATTAGCCTGGCGCTTTTGCATCGCAGCGCGGGAGGCATAGTAGAACAGCCCGCCGGCCGCGATCATGATGATCACGGAGCCGACTACGGCCAATCGCAAGACGTTATGAGACCTGGCTTTTTCAGGAAGCCCAGAGGGAAGATTCGACATGGGTACCCTTATTCGTTCGTAGCGGAAGATGATTGGCGAAGCACGGGTTTAGCCGATTGAGTCCCCGGCGCTGGCAGGAAGAACAACACCAATGCGCCGATCAGGTAGATCAGGTAGACGCTCAGGGTGCTGACGGTCGGAGAATCTTGATAACCAAACATGCCGGCCAATACCGAGCCTAATGGGCCGTCCATTGGCAGCGCTGCGCTGATGTCGAACACGACTGTTTGCAGGTGATTCCACAGTCCGGCCTCATGCAGCGCTTGCACCGACGTAGAGAGAATCCCGGCGGCGACCACCAGAATGAACAGGCCGGTCCAGCGGAAGAACATGCCCAGATTCAGGCGCATGCTGCCGCTGTAAATGGCAAACCCCACGCCGATGGCCAGGATCAGGCCGAGCAGGGCCCCCATCGGGGCTGCCGTCCCCTCACTCTGCTGGAACACCGCCAGCAGGAAAAAAACAGTCTCCAGCCCTTCACGGGCGACGGCGAAAAACACCATGGCGATCAGCGCGTAAACCTGATTTTTCGAGGTGGCAAGTGCGGCATCGAGAGAGGCGTGCAATGAGTGCTTGATGGAGCGTGCGACCTTGCGCATCCAGAACACCATCGAACTGAGAATGCCCACGGCCACCAGGCCGATCACGCCTTCGAACAACTCCTGATGTTTTTGCGGGAATTCGGCGCTGACCAATTCCAGGCCGCCCCCGACCAGGAGCGCCAAGGCTGCCGCGAGAAAAACACCGATCCACACGGCGGGCATCCATTCTCCGCGGCCGGTCTGTTTCAGGTAGCTGGCAATGATGCCAACGATGAGCGCGGCTTCAATCCCTTCGCGCAGCATGATCAAAAAAGGAACGAGCATGTGTCACCAAAATAAGAGCTGCTGGGCGTGTAACCAGATGCGCAACGGAGGCTGTTGCGCGTTTGAGAATCTGCAACATAATGATACTCATTACCGAATGAGAATATCATTTTTTTCAAGTTTCGGATTTTTTGCAGGCTCGTACAGGTTAGGTTCAGGTCGTGGGCAGTGGGTCTGATTGATCCAGCACCGACCTCATCAGCTCTACAAACCGCTGTGGCGCCGGGCTCAGGCTTTGACCTGCGCGGGTGATAAGGCCGATTTCTCGGCTGACACCAGGGTGATCGACTGGCACACGCGCCAGATCGCCACGGCCATCGTCGGCGGACTCCGGCAGCAGGGTCATCCCCAGTCCTTGGCGGACCAAGGCCAGCACTGTCGACATATAGTTGGCTTCCAGGCCTGGTATCAGGTGCAGACCCTCTTCGGCGAACAGCTGCTCCACCCGTTCGCGCACGCTGCTGTCGCGTCCGGTGAGGATCATCGGCTGACCTGTCAGCGCCGAGAGACTTACTGATTGGCGTGATGCCAGCGGATGATCGCTTGGGATAAACAGGCACAACCGATCCACCATCACCACCTCAAAGTCCAGGCCGTGTCCCAGCCGGGCTCGCACCCCAAGACCGAAATCGACTTCGCCATCACGCACAAGTGCGTCGATACGTTGCGCTACCACATCGCGCAGGCGTATCTCGACCCCGGGAAACTGTTCGCGAAACAGCTTCAGTACTGGAGGCAGTGCGCCTGAGCAGATCGAGGGCAGGGCCGCGATGGTCACCACACCTCGGCGTAGCGCCGCCAAATCCCGCGAGCCGGCAACAATGTTGTCCAGGTCCAATAGTAGTTTTTCCATCGGCCCCAAGGTCTTCTGCCCGGCCGCCGTGAGGCTGACCTGACGCGGACTGCGCTCGAGCAGTGTCACCCCCAGCCAGTCTTCGAGTTGTTGAATCTGCACGGTTAGCGCCGAAGGCGACAGATGCAAGGCGACTGCCGCCTTGGCAAAGCTGCCGCTATGGGCCACGGCGAGAAAGGCACGGATATGCTGAATTGAGTTCTTCATTCTGTTTTTCCGAACGAGATGCGGTGAACATTTCAATTTACAAAGATTACCCCGATTTTCAATACTCGTTGAAAACAACAACGGTTCATTCCACTGCCCCAGGCGGTCAGGAATGACACACAGGACCCTGCCCATGCTCGCCACGCTCGGTGTTATCACCATCCTCTGTTTGCTCACCGCTGTAATGAGCAAACGCCTCTCGCCACTGGTTGCACTTATTGCGTTGCCGATCATTGCTGCATTGATCGGCGGCTTCGGCCTGGAAACCAGTGCCTTCATCATTACCGGCATCAAGAACGTGGCCCCGGTGGTGGGCATGTTCGTGTTCGCCATCTTGTTCTTTGGGGTGATGACGGACGCCGGGATGCTTGATCCCATCATTGATCGGATCCTGCACACGGTAGGGACGCGACCGACACGGATCGTGACCGGCACCGCGTTACTGGCGTTGTTGGTGCACCTGGATGGTTCGGGGGCGGTCACTTTTCTGGTGACTATCCCGGCCATGCTCCCTCTCTATAACCGTCTCGGCATGGACCGGCGCATCCTTGCGTGCGTCACGGCGATGGCGGCCGGGGTTAACTTCCTGCCCTGGACCGGCCCGGTGCTGCGCTCCTCGGCGGCGTTGCATGTGCCGGTATCGGACCTGTTTCAACCTCTGATTCCGGTGCAGATCGTGGGTTTGGTGTTTGTCTTCACCTGCGCCTGGCTGCTTGGTCGCCGCGAAGAGCGTCGGCTTGGCCTTGGCCTTGGCGCTGGCGTCACGGTTGATGTGGTTCCCCAGCGTACCCTCAGCGCGGAAGAAGAAGGGCTGCGTCGGCCACGGTTGTTCTGGCTCAATCTGCTGCTGACCGTGTTGGTGATGGGCGTGATGATTGCTGGCTGGGTCGACCCAGTGGTGATGTTCATGCTCGGTACCGTATTGGCGCTGTGCATCAACTACCCAAACGTCGACGCCCAGCGGGAGCGCGTCGATGCGCACGCCAAAACGGCCTTGACCATGGCCAGCATCCTCCTGGCAGCCGGGGTGTTCACCGGGATCATGCAGGGCAGTGGCATGCTCAAAGCGATGGCTGAAGTGGCGGTGGCACAGATCCCGGCTGGCCACGGTCATTTGATCCCGGCGGTAGTGGGCTTTCTGTCCATGCCATTGAGCCTGCTGTTCGATCCAGACTCGTTCTATTTCGGTGTGATGCCGGTGATCGCTGAAGTCGGCAAGGCGCTGGGCGTCAACCCGCTGCAGGTGGCTCAGGCCTCGTTGCTCGGCGTACATACCACCGGGTTCCCAGTCAGCCCGCTGACGCCGGCGACCTTTCTGTTGGTCGGCCTGTGCAAGATCGAGTTGGCCGATCACCAGCGTTTCACCATCCCCTTTATGTTCGCCGCGTCGGTGTTAATGACCCTGACTGCGTTGCTCCTGGGAGTCTTCTGACATGAAAACCTTACGCATTGGCTCTGGCGCCGGTTACTCGGGTGACCGCATTGAGCCGGCTGTGGAACTGGCCGAGCAGGGCGATCTGGATTATCTGGTCTTTGAATGCCTGGCCGAACGCACTATTGCTCTGGCACAGCAGGCCCGTCTGGCTGATCCAGAGGCGGGTTACGACCCTTTGCTGAGCGAGCGTATGCGCCGGGTGCTGCCTTTTGTCGGTCGTGGCATTGATGGCAATCGCCGGCGCTTGCGCGTGATCACTAACATGGGCGCCGCCAACCCAATGGCGGCCGCTCGTGAGGTCCGGCGGATCGCTGCGGAGCTGGGGTTGAACAGCCTGAAAGTCGCCGCTCTGACCGGCGATGATGTGCTTGATGCGTTGCAGGCCGATCCTTCCTTGTTACTCGACAACGGTGCAAGCCTGGGCTCGCTGGGTGAACGACTGATCTCGGCCAATGCTTATCTGGGCGCTTCAGGCATCGTCGACGCGCTACGGGCCGACGCCGATGTGGTGATTACTGGCAGGGTTGCCGATCCATCGTTGTTCCTCGCACCGCAGTTGTTCGAGTTTGGCTGGGCTGAAGATGATTGGGCCTTGTTGGGTCGCGGCACATTGGTCGGGCATCTGCTCGAATGCGCCGGACAGATCAGCGGCGGGTACTTTGCCGATCCCGGTTACAAGGATGTTCCTGATCTGGCGCGGCTCGGCTTCCCGCTGGCCGAGGTGGATGCTTTGGGGCAGGCAGTGATCAGCAAAGTGTCGGGCACGGGCGGCCGCATTGACACCGCCACCTGCACCGAACAACTGATCTATGAAGTGCACGACCCTGCGGCGTACCTGACGCCGGATGTCAGTGCTGATTTTTCTGCGGTCAGCTTCAGCACCGAGGGCGTTGACCGGGTGCGTATTGCAGGGGCAGACGGGCACCCAAGGCCTGAAACCTTGAAGGTGTCGGTGGGCTATCTCGATGGCTGGATCGGCGAAGGGCAGATCGCGTATGGCGGGCCGGGGGCTGTGGCCCGGGCACAGTTGGCCCGTGAGGTTGTGCTCGAACGGTTGAAACTGACCGGCGTGATCTACGACGAAGTGCGCGCCGAACTGATTGGCGTCGATGCACTGCACGGGGCCGGGCTAGGTTCACGTACGAGCAGCGAACCGTGGGAAGTGCGTTTGCGGGTGGCCGCGCGCTGTACTGATCGGGCCGAAGCGGTGCGAGTCGGCAATGAAGTAGAAACGTTGTACACCAACGGTCCTTGCGGCGGTGGCGGGGCAAGCAAAAGCGTTCGTCAGGTGGTGGCAGTTGCGTCGCTGTACCTGCCCCGTGATGCAGTCACCCCACGAATCCATTTGGAGGATGCCTTATGAGTACCGTCAAGCTGCGAGAGTTGGCGCATTCCCGTACCGGCGACAAAGGCGACACCTCAAATATTTCGGTAATCGCCTACCGTGCCGAAGACTATCCACACCTGTGTCAGGCGCTAAGCGTCGAGCGCGTCACGGCCTGGTTTGCCGAGTTGCTCGACCCGGCGGCAGGCCCCGTTCGGCGCTATGAGTTGCCCAATGTCCATGCCCTGAACTTCGTCCTGCCCGGCATCCTGCGCGGGGGCGTGACCCGGTCCCTGGCACTGGATGCCCATGGAAAGGCGCTAGGGGCAGCGTTGCTGGACATGGAGGTTTAGAGCGGCGGGTTTATCTGAGTCACAGCTCCTGCAGGGGGGGATGACTTGCATTGATGTGATCATCAGAAAATATTTTGGAATTCAGTGGGATAAAACGTTTCAGTAAATCAGTAATGAGAATAAGATTCGTTACCATGTAACGAAAGCACTATTCGAGAGTTCTGGTTTATTCATGACAAAGCATCAAGCCGGTTGTTATGTGCCCGTGTCGACAGCGGTTGCGCCTCTGTCGTATCGACTGCGCAATCTGTACACGGCGACAGTCACGCTGTGCGCCTTGAGTGCGCCGATGGCCTTTGCCGAGGAGATGCAGCTTGAGGCGGTCAACATCGATGCCAAGGCTCAATCGCTCGAAGCCGAGGAGCTTGAGCGCAGCCGCACAAGCTATCAGGCACGGCGCGCCACGGTCGCTACCCGCACCGATGAGCGCCTGGTGGAGGTCCCGCAATCGGTAAATGTGGTCACCAACCGGGTCATCGAAGACCGCCAGCCGGCGAGTCTGGACGAAGCGATCAATGCCGTCAGCGGGGTCAAACAGGGCAACACCCTGGGCGGCACTCAGGACGCGATCCAGAAACGCGGTTTCGGCACCAACCGGGACAACTCGATCATGCGCGACGGCATGCAATCAGTGCAGGCGCGTAATTTCACGCCCACCGCCGAGCGTATCGAGGTACTAAAAGGCCCCGCGTCGATGTTGTATGGCGTGCAGGACCCCGGTGGGATCATCAACGTGGTGACCAAAAAGCCACAGCTGGAAGCCGCTCACTCGATCTCTGCATTCGGCTCCAGCTTTGGTGGCGGAGGCGAGCAGATAGATCTCACCGGGCCATTGGGCGATAGCGGTCTGGCCTACCGGTTGATCGCCGACAAACAGAACGTCGATTACTGGCGCAATTTCGGCAGCATCGATCAGACAGTGATTGCGCCGTCGCTGGCCTGGTATGGCGAGGACACCAAGGTCTCTATCGCCTACGAACACATGGAATATTCGGTGCCATTCGACCGAGGCACGCAGATCAATCCGAAAACCGGCAAGGTGCTCAACATCCCGCGCAATCGACGCCTGGACGAACCCTTCAACGTCACCGCCGGGCGTTCGGATTCGGTGGACCTGCGTATGGAGCATCGCCTGAACGACAGCTGGACGCTCAATACCGGTTACGGCTACAGCCGCAACTATTACAACGACAATCAATCGCGGTTCATGTCGGCCAATAACGACACCGGTCTGGTGACCCGGCGCGCCGATGCGACCCGCGATGCGGTGCAGGCGGCCCATACCGCCACCGTCAATACCTTGGGCAAGTTGTACTGGGGCGATACGCTGCACGAAGTATTGATTGGCGCCGACTACATGAATAACCAGCGGGATCTGGGTGATCTGCTGCGTAACACCGCCAGTGCCGACTTCAACTACAACGCCCCGGTGTATGGTATGGCGCCGCTGCCTAGCAAGGTCAGCGCAGCAAACAGTGACCAGAGTGACCATCTGCAAACCCATGCGTTCTTCGTGCAGGACTCGATGCACCTGGGCGAGCACTGGATTGTCCAAGGTGGCCTGCGCTACGACGCATTCGATGAAATCACCGGCAAGGGCCGACCGTTTGTGGTCGGTGCCGACGTCAAGGACAGCAACGTCGTGCCGCGTGTAGGGCTGGTGTACCTGATTCAGCCTGACTGGTCGGTGTACGGCAGCTACACCGAATCGTTTCGCCCCAACACCTCGATCGCCACGCCGATTGGTGACTTGCCACCTGAAGAAGGCAAGGCTTACGAGTTTGGCACCAAGTTTGAAAATGACGCGATCACCACTACGGTAGCGCTGTTCACGATCAACAAGAAGAACGTGCAGACCAGCGAAGCCTGCGGCACTGAAATCTGCACCCGGGTCTCCGGCGAGGTGCGGTCCCGTGGCCTTGAAGCAGACATCACCGGCCAGCTCGACGAGTTCTGGAGCATCACTGGCAGCTACGCGTACACCGACACCGAGGTGCTCAAAGACCCGATCCTGGAAGGTGCTCCCCTGGACGGTGTGTCGAAGCACACCGCGGCGGCGTACCTGACCCGAGACTTTGGCCATGTCGGTGTGGGCGACTTGCGTGCTGGAGCGGGCGCCCGTTACGCCAGCCGCTGGGGGGTGAACGATGGTGCTGGCATCGAGTATTACTTGCCGTCTTCGACCGTGGCCGATGCGTTTGTCAGCTACAAAATGAAGATTAAAGACCGTGACCTGACGCTGCAGCTCAACCTGAAAAACGTGTTCGACGAACGCTATTACGTGTCCAGCAGTGGTCTCGGTTCGCCAGCCATCGTCATTGGCGAACCTCGCCAGCTGATTGCTCGCGCCACGCTGGATTTCTGACCGAAGCAGCAGGCCGGCTATTCATGCAGACGGCCGTGGATCATGTCGTATATGAATTATTTTGAACGTTAAGACCGTATACGGGGATATAAATCATAAGCGAACGAGTGTTTTACGATAGCCATGCTATTCATATGGGTAATTGGAAGTTTTCCGCGCCAAGTTAAATGCTTTATATATCAGTGGCTTAATCAAATTAATTGAATAATGGGAATTAAAATATATTTTTAATTCATATTCGTGCTTAAAGAGCCACTAAAACACCTTTGACAGGTTTTAATATTGGATCCAATCTGTGTTTCTAAACGGTTACATTGGCTGACGGTCAACGGGGATGGACATGCACACTTCCGGTCATGCTCAAGACATCACTCCAACCCCTTGCATTATTGACGCCTTACCTATTGAAAACCTGCCTGACCTGATCATCTTTGATTGCGACGGCGTGTTGGTCCAGAGCGAAGAAATTACCCTCAGCGTATTGGCAAAGTTATTCAATGCCCACCTGCTCGATAGACGTCCCGAGTGGCCTCCGCTGGAGATCAACGACTGCATCCGACGTTTTAGAGGACGCAAGATCAATACGTGTCTTGATGAACTTCAGGATGAGTATTCGACCGTGCTGCCACTCTATTTTGAAACCGTGCTCAGGGAGCAGGCCTTAAGTCTCTATACAACCGATTTGCAGGCCACAGAAGGCATTATTGATCTGGTGTCGAGCCTCAATACTCGCCTGTGTGTGGCCTCTAGCGCACCGCGTTCGAAGATCGAACAGTGTTTGAAATTGACCCGCTTGTGGCCCTGGTTTGAAGGCAAGGTCTTCAGCTGTTACGACGTGGGTACCTGGAAGCCTGATCCGCTGGTTTTTCAGACAGCGTGTCTGAGCAACAGCGTCAATCCTGATCGGGCATTGGTCATAGAAGACAGCATTCCCGGTGTTCAGGCCGCGGTGGCTGCCGGGATACGGGTGTTGGGGTTCGGTCCTCCTGATCGACATCCCGAACTGAAAAAGGCGGGTGCCGTGACCTTTTCCAGAATGAATCAACTGCATGGCTTGATGGCGTGAATCTATTTCGATAACGAAGGAGATCATTAGCATGGACGACCGGGATTTTGTTCGCCTTCTAAAAAGTTTTAATGCCAACTCCGAAGTGTGGTGGGACTCTTCTCCAACAGGCTACTCGGCGTTCAAACAACAGTTATTGCACCGCTATCCGACTGTTAGCGATTACATCAATGAATTGTTACCTGAGCTGTTTTCCTGCAGTCCGTCTGGGGTCAGTGGCGTGACCACTAACCCCCGGCTGGTCACCGCCGCTATTATCGACGAATCGTCAATGTGGGTGCCGCGCATTCAGGCACTGAGTCAGACACTCAGCGCCGCGCACGTTCAGGACAGGCTCTATACCGAGTTGATTGCCCAAGGTGCATCTTTGTTGAACCCGTTGTGGCAACAAACCTGGCACCGCCAGGGTTGGTTCTCGGCTCAGGTCGACGTCAATGACATTCATTGCGCCGAACGTATGGTCCAGCATGGGCTGGCGCTGACGAAAATCGCCCCCAATGTAATGATTAAGGTTCCGGGTAGTCAGGCCGGTTATGGCGCCATCGAACAACTGGTCGCGCAAGGGTGCTCAATCAACAACACGTTTTGTTTCACCGTTTCGCAGTTTGCTGCCTGCCTGAGGGCCATTCGTCTGGGTCAGGCAGCTGCTTTGCACAACGGTACGGACGTGAGCGGCGCACGCTACGTGATTACATTCATGATCGGCCGGTTTGGCGCCGAGTCACTCTTGGACACGCAAGCCCGTGAGCGCGGGATTGAGCTGACGCCTGTGGATAAGCGCTGGGCAGAAATAGCGATTTATCACGCTATTCAGGCCCTTTTGTTGCGGTCCAATAGCCCGGCCCGACTGTTGATCTCCAGCATCAAGGTTGACCGTATGCCCGGCGAAATCAGTCGTTGCTGGCACCTGGAAAAAACCGGGGAGCGTGAAACCTGCTACACGCTGACGCCGGAAATTATTGAGTTTCTGGTGCAGCGCGAAAACATCGGTTGTTCGGTACAACCTTCGGCTTCGCGCGTCCCTCGCGCGGTTCTCCATAAGTTGATGAAGATCCCTTATTTCCGCGATGCTCGTTTTGAAGAGTCTATCGCTGCCCGCGATTTTGCCCGTCACCCGGCATTTATCTGCGCTCATAGTGAAGCCGTTTTTGCACATCAGCGGCTGTCGGACTTCATCCAGGGGGCAAGCCAGGCGCTGCCGATGAGCGTGCCTTTCACCGGAGCCGTGTCTCGGTCCGGACAGACCGCCGATCAGGCTGTTTTGTTGCGAGCTTCAGCATGAACAAAATGATCGCGCTCTGGGCTCACCCTCGATCACGCTCAACTGTGCTGGAGCGTGTGTTTATCGAACGCAGGGATTTTGAAGTGTTTCACGAACCCTTTGCGCATATGGCTTTCGATGACCACTCCGCGATCCCTTCGGACAACCTCGATTGCGGGCTGCCCACAACCTATGTCGCGATCAAAGCGCTATTGCGTTCGGCACGCGAGCGCAGCCACGTCTTCCATAAAGACATGTGCTACCACTGCCTCCGTGAGCTAAAGACAGACCGGGAGTTTTTGATCGAGCAAGAGAACATATTCATTATTCGCGAGCCGGGTCGTTCAATCCTTTCGCATTTCGCTATTTTTCCGGAGATGCCCCTCAGTGCCATTGGGCATAAAGCACTTTATGAAGTGTTCTGTGAGGTGACCAGACTCACCGGAAAAATCCCCTACGTCATCAATGCCGATGACCTGGCCCGCAACCCCGAGGCGACAGTACGCAGGTTGTGCGAGCACCTGAAAATTGAGTATTTGCCCCAGGCCCTCAACTGGAATAAGGCCTGCCCACCGCAATGGCTACCGTGGAGGCGCTGGCATGAGGACGCTGAAAACAGCACGGGGATAACCGCGACCCCGGCCTCGGACTTTGATGCTGACGCGCTAAAACGTATCCCTCGATTAATGGCGTATTACGACTATCACCGGCCGTTTTATGAACGCATGAATCAGTTCACCCACTGAGGTAATCCTGATGAAAAAGGTAGTGATCACCGGTGCCGCTAATGGCATTGGCAAAGCGACGGTCAAGGCATGCATTACCGAAGGTTTCTACGTGATTGCCGCAGACAAGGACCGGGGCGGGCTTGAATGCCTGGCTGCGGAAGTCGGGTGTGAGCAGCTGGAGATTCAGTTCGCGGATTTTTCCAAATTCTCCACGATCAAATCGTTCATTCCTGGTTTGTATAAGAAGCACACGTCGCTGTACGCGCTGATCAATAACGCGGGGCTGTATCACGGCAAAAGTGTTTATCACTATACCGATAGCGAAATCGACGAAATCTGGACTGTCAATCTTAAAGCTCTGGTGTACCTGTCCAAAGACTTTGCAGAAGGGGAAATGGAATCCAAAGCATTTCGCAGTATCGTCAACATCACTTCGGTGGCGGGAGAGGTCGGCAGTTGTGATGCGTTATACGGTGCTACCAAAGCAGGGGTGATCGGCTTGACCAAAGCCAACGCCTGGAACTTCGCTCCTTACATCCGGGTGAATGCCGTCTCGCCGGCCCTTGTTCGCGAAACGGCAATTCACGCCATGATTCCCGATTACCGACGAGAAGAATACGAGCGCCAAGAGGTGATCAAAGACCCGATCACTCCCGCTGGCGTGGCCGATGTGATCGTTTTTTTGCTGTCAGAAAAAAGCCGGCACCTGACCGGGAAAATCGTTGCTGTGGATAACGGCGCCTACCCTCGATAGCGAATAAAAAACAACAGGAGACGGCCATGCACAGGAAAAAATTACTCATCGTCGGGGGTGGCAATTTGTGTCTGCAGATCCTGCAGATTCTGGCCCCGCGTGACACGTTTCACGTTTACGTTGCTAGCCGGAATCTGGAGAAAACCACGGGGTTGTGCAACCTGATACGTCTCGGTGCATTGCAACTGGGCGTGGTCAGTTCAATCACTCCCATCGAGATGGATCTGTGCGATATCTCCAGGACGGCCGCATCCATCGCTCAGATCAGGCCCGATATCATCGTCAACTGCGCGACCTTGCAGTCATGGCGAATAATCACCGAGCTGCCCACGCCTTTTTTCGTTGCCTTGGATCAAGCGCAGTTTGGCCCCTGGCTACCGATGCACCTCGTGCCCGCATACGACTTGATGCGTGCGGTGAAACAGTCCTGTGTCAGGTCAGTGACCATCAATGCTGCGTTTCCCGATGCGGTCAACGTCGTGCTGGACAAGGTCGGCATGGCACCCGATGTCGGCATAGGCAATGTAGCCAATCTTGTCCCGGCGATACGTTCAGCGATCGCCAAACTCGACGAGTGCACCGCGGATCAGGTCCAGGTCAAACTCATCGCACAGCATTACTTTAGTCATTACGTGCCCCGCGGTGGTTTGCCGAGTGAGGCCAACTACACGTTGTCCTACCGCATCAAGGGTGTCGACCAGACGGGGAAATTCCAGGATGCCGAGATTTTCCGGTGTGTCCGTACGGACTTTCGGCGCTTGGGAGGGGTAGCGGGACAGTTTCTGACAGCAGCCTCGGCGGTCACGGTAATCAGCAATATTCTCTCCACTGACGAAGTGGAAGCACACGCGCCCGGCCCAAACGGCCTGCCGGGTGGTTATCCAGTGAGAATTGGCCTGGGTCGGGTGCAGCTTTCACTGCCCCGCGGTGTTTCCCGGGCTGACGCCATTGAGATCAACCGAAGCTGTCAACGCCAAGACGGTATCGAATCGATAAAAGCCGACGCCAGTGTGACGTTCGAGTCGGAACAGATGGCCGTTATGGAGACGCTGCTGGGCTTCTCCATGCCCAAAATGGAACTTCACGATGCACGCCAGTGGTCCGTCGAGCTGGCACACAAATACAAAGCCTACGCTGATAGAGCCTGGTAACCGCCCCCCTTGAAAGGAATCAAGCCATGTCCACGTTTACCGTGACAGATGATGATGCTGCCAGCACTAACGCTCCCGACGCCAAAGCCAAAGCAGGTTCCGGCGCCTATCCCGACGCCGATTATGCTCATCAATACGACGATGACTTTGTCAGTCGCTGGGACGAGTTGATCGATTGGCAAAAGCGATCCGAAGGTGAGGGCACTTTTTTCATCGATCTGCTGCGCAAGGCGGGTGCTTTCAAGGTGTTGGATGTCTCCACGGGCAGCGGTTTTCACGCGGTGCAGTTGCGCAAGGCGGGGTTTCATGTGGTGGCCTGTGACGGCAGCCCGACGATGGTCAAGCGCGCTGAAGTCAATTTTCGTCGGCATGGTTTGAGTATTCCTATTCGCCAATCCGATTGGCTGGAGCTGGACAGCGAGGTCCTGGGTAAATTCGATGCCGTGGTCTGTCTGGGTAGCTCGCTGTGTCACGTGTTCGATGACACGGCGCGACATCAGGTGCTTCAGCGTTTCAGAAGTCTATTGAACCCGGGTGGTTTGCTGATCATTGATCAGCGCAACTTTCAGGCTATACGGGCTGGTAAGTTCAAGACGTCTGGTCGGTATTACTACTGCGGTAAAACCGCTCATGTGAGCGTCGGCGAGGTGAACGACCATGTTTGCGAGTTCGTGTACACCTTCAGTGATAGCGCCACTTTCCGGTTGCGGGTTTACCCCATTCTTCCCCAGCAACTGAGCGATGAAATAGCGCAGGCAGCGTTCAGTCAGCCCCGATCCTACGGTGATTTCAAACCGATTTACGATGCCATGAACAGCGATTTCATTGTTCATACGGCCATCGCGCTGTAACAGGCATTCAATCGTCGGCAGAACATCAACTTCGAGAG
Organism: Pseudomonas sp. 10C3; assembly: GCF_036346185.1. Classification (NCBI taxonomy): domain Bacteria; kingdom Pseudomonadati; phylum Pseudomonadota; class Gammaproteobacteria; order Pseudomonadales; family Pseudomonadaceae; genus Pseudomonas; species Pseudomonas sp. 10C3. The sequence goes on from NZ_JASJVE010000007.1 coordinate 138,318, forward strand.
GAAAGATCAATGACAACCTACGCGATAGATGCACGGGCTCCGGGCGTCAATGGGGTCGTTCTGGCAATCGTGCTGACAGGTTTTGTCGCCAGCACTTATGGTTTTGGCGTGTACCTGTTCGCCAGTCTGGTGGTCGATATGCGCCGTGACCTGGGGTTCGGCTATACCGCCGTGGGCCTGATAACCGGGGGCGCGCAGGTAGGGTTTTTGAGCTTTTCGGTTCTGACCAGCTACCTCGGGAGATTTTTCCAGGGGTGGAAAATAAGCCTCTATTCGACCCTCGTCACAGCCCTGTCGCTATTGGGTCTGGCCATGAGCAACAACATCTGGTTGTCGGGTGCGTTGTTGATACTGCTCGGCGGCTGTTCAGCATCGGCCTATATCCCGCTGGCAGAGATCGTGACCAAAAGCTTCTCGGCCAACAAGCGCGCGCGCGTCATGGGGCTGATTTCCAGTGGCACCAGTTACGGGGTGTTCATTAACGGTTTGCTGGTCAGCTCACTCACCTTGCAGGGTGGTTGGCGAAATATCTGGCTGACCGCTGGCCTGGTGTCCTTGGGGTTATGCGTCCTGGCTTACTTCTTACTGCGCAACACGCCATCACCGGCCATTCCGTCGAGTAAGGAATCGGTTGTCGAGCCGAGCGATCAGGAATGGCTGAGCGGCCCCCTCTATTTGATGTGGCTGGTTGCTTTTCTCAATGGCCTGACTCTGCTGCCCTTTCAAACCTACCTGGCCCCGTTCATGCGCGAGGAACTCGGCATCTCCGCCTCCACCGCAGGCCTGGTCTGGTCGACTATTGGAGCGGTGGGTATGGCGGCCGGCTTTCTGGTGGGCTGGATCGCTGATCGAATCGGCGCTCGTCTGGCGTTGATCCTGTGTTTCACCAGCGCCTGTGTGGCGAGCCTCTGCGTCTATCACTTCAACAGTGAGGGCTATTTTTATGTTGCCGGCTTTCTTTTTGCCCTGGCGTTCTATCCGGTTTTCGGCCTGGTGCCTACGTATATCGGCCAGATCGTGGGTGTCAGTCGTCTGACCCAAGCGTTCGGGATCGCCAATGTGCTGATTGGACTAGGCGGGGTGTGCGGCAACTTTCTGGGTGGGGTTTGCAAAGATGTACTGGGCTCGTTCGCCCCCCTTTACATGTTCATTTCAATATTTCTGTTGGTGCAACTGGTGGTGGTCGCCATGCTGCCTAACGTGCGCCAAAGCGACTGATCCATTACCAATGATTGGCCTCTAAACCAGGGACGGTGCTTCATGAAAACTCAGTGCGTGGGCTCGACTTCGACGTTTAACTTTTTTTCTTCCACCGTTAGCGAGCCTGACATTACCGACTTCAAACAGGCCTCCGTTGTCGTGTGGTTAACCGGCTTGTCGGCTTCAGGAAAGTCGACTATTGCCGGTGCGTTGTACAGCGTGCTGCAGTCCGCCGGTTGCCCCTCTTGCGTTCTCGACGGTGATTCGCTCAGGACCGGTCTGTGCAAAGATTTGGGATTTACCCTGGATGACCGCGCTGAGAATATTCGTCGTGTTGCCGAAGTTGCTGCACTCATGGTCAATGCGGGATTAATGGTGATTGTGGCGCTGATCTCACCGACCTCGGTCTCACGTCATCACGCTCGCTCGATCATTGGCAATGATCGATTCGTCGAAGTGTTTGTCGATGCGCCCTTGAGCGTGGTCGAGGCGCGGGACCCTAAAGGGCTGTATCGCAAAGCCAGGAACGGGCAACTCCGTGACTTCACAGGGATCGACTCCCCTTATGAGGCGCCGGTATGCCCTGAACTGTATATACCGTCTGATTGTGTGACCGTCGAGGAGGCAGTGGATATCATCGTGTCATGGATGTGCACGCGTCTGCGGGGCTGACCGAACCGTTCGGCATCACATTGGAACGCCCCGTCTAAAATAATTGGCAAGCCGTTTTTCTCTGTCATTATTGTTTTTTAAACAGTGACAGGAGTTCGCCATGCCTCTTCGTCTTATGAGCATACATTCGCTTCGCTTGGTGGGGGGTATGGCGGTGCTGGATTTTTTAAACAGTTGCAATGGCCGCCGACCAGGAACGTCATTGGGCGAAGTTGCCGAAAGCTTGTTGACCCTGGAGGACGTCATTTATTGGTTTCAGCATGCGAACTTGATCAGTACGGCTGAACGCGACCATCTTCTGGCATTGATCCCGGCTTCGTCTTATCAGCAGAACAATGCTTATCAGCAGATGATCGCGTTTCGCGAACAGCTATATGGGTTATTTTTCCCTATTGCCGAGGGGCACCGGATAACTCCCGCAGCCCTTGATTCCCTTAATAAAGCCTTGGTGGATGCAGCGCCTTACCGTCAATTGGCGTTGGTGGAGGGCGCTACGACATGGGTGTGGTGTCGTAGCCACACGCTGGAAGAAGTGATAGCAAGCCTGATCGGTCGCTTGGCGGTGCAGGCAGCCTCATTATTAACATCTCCAGAGTTGGCCCGGCTCAAGCTCTGTTCAACCCTTGCCTGCGACTGGCTGTTTCTCGATACCTCGAAAAATGGTCGTCGACGCTGGTGCCAGATGAGTATCTGCGGCAGTCGAGAGAAGGCGAAAAGGGCTTCGACCACGTATGAGCCTGTTGAGTAGGGCCATGTGGAGTGCTTGGTTTGCCTGTGAGGCGCGTGCAGCGGGTTGAGTTCACTCGTTGTATTTAGCCTGGAGCTGTTTCGCCATTTTCAGGTGCTCCTGCAACGTGATTAATGTCTCTTTGGCGAAGGCAGTGAGTGCTGGCGTCTGCGATGTTCTTACTTCATCTTCAAACAACTGGATGATGGCCTCATGCGCCTTCACCTGGTTGCTGACGTAGGCGTTGTCGAACGACGCACCGCGGTACTGAAGAATCATGTTCTTGGTGCGATCCATCAGCTCGGTTTCGCGCGCCAACGGTACCTTCAATGCTTTAGCGACGGTGGCCAGTTTCTGGTTGGCGTCGGTGTGGTCCTTAATCATCAGTTGAGCAAAGTTTTTCACATCCTCGGATTGGCTTTTTTCCAGCGCCAGTTGGCTGGTCTGGATTACTGCCATGCTTTTGGCCGAGGCATGGTCAACAAAGACCGCCGGGTAAGCCGCATAGGCAGGCGCGCAGGCCATACCGAACAACAGAGCAAAACCGGTCACTCGAAGGATAGAAGAATAGCGCTTCATGCTTGAGTACCTCAGACGGATAAACAACAAGGCTCGGTAAGGCTAACCGATCACGCGCTATGAATGCGTGCTGCGGCGAGGTCTTGGCACCTCACAAAGGGTTTGAAGTCATGGACCCTAAAAGGTTTAACGAATGAGATAAGCAACCGATGAGCGGAGCTGTTCAGTGGTGCTGAAGCGCTTGTTTTCAGCGCGCCACATCCTGATGAGCAAACATCCTCACCGCATCCACGGCATGGCTTGTACCGTCGCTGATTTGCACAATGACCGAGCCGGCCTGATCCGCCAGTTCCACACCTTTGGCTGCGGTGGCCCGTGTATTGTTCATGCTGTCTATGGCCAACTGGGTTTCGCTCTGGATCACCTGAATCATGTCTGATATTTCTGCGGTGGAGCGACTGGTACGCCCTGCCAGTTGCCGGACTTCGTCGGCAACCACTGCGAATCCTCGACCCTGATCTCCAGCCCGAGCGGCTTCAATGGCTGCATTGAGGGCCAGCAAATTGGTTTGGTCGGCGATGCTGCGGATGGTGTTGACGATGGCGCTGATCTGGTCCGAGCGTTCACCCAACTGGGTGATGATCCGGGAGGAATTTTCGATATTCAGGGATATCTGGCGCATCTCACTGGCGGCCTGCTGAATCACTTGTGAGCCTTGCTCGGTGACTTTTTGTGTCTCGACCGAAATGTGAAATGCCTGCGCGGCGCTACGCGCATCCTGTTCATGTTGTTCGACGCGTGCGGTGATATCGGTGGCGAATTTGACCACCTTCCACAGTTTGCCGCTGGCGTCGTATACCGGGTTGTAACTGGCCTCCATCCAGAGGGTCTGGCCGCGCCTGCCAACCCGCTTGAACTGGCCACTGAAAAACTCACCCGTGTTCAAGCATCGCCAGAAATTCGCGTACTCATCACTGTTGATCAGTTCGGGCGGGCACAGCATTCGGTGATGCTGGCCTAGCAGTTCAGTCAGGGTGTAGCCCACCAGTTTCAGAAAGTTTCCATTGGCGGCGAGAATGCGTCCATCCAGATCGAACTCGATCACTGCCATGGAGCGGTCGATGGCCTGAAGCTTGTTTCGCGCCTCAGCTTCCAATTGGACTTTCTGAGTGACGTCCAGGGCATATTTAACGACTTTCACCACCTTGCCCGTGGCGTCCTTGACCGGGTTATAACTGGCTTCGAGCCAGACAGGTTGCCCATCGCCTGCGACGCGGCGAAAAGTCGAGGACACGAAATCCCCCGCCCGCAGACGTGACCACAGCTGCGTGTATTCGTCGCTGTGACCGTACTCGTAAGTGCAGAACAATCGGTGTTCTTTACCGATCACACTCTCTCGTCGATAACGCAGGGTATTGAGAAAGTTGTCGTTGGCGCTGAGCACGGTGCCGTTCAAGTCGAACTCGATGACCGCCATGGAGCGGTCGATGGCCTGCAGCAGACTGGCTTGCTGGGCAATGATTTGCTGCAAGTCATGTATAGCTTTTTTACGTGAGGAAAATAGCATGCTGCACCTGGCTCAGGAAAAAGGCATGGGTAAAAGCGCCTGGTCCGTAGCCAATGTGGCGAACAGAAGCCCTCTTACATGGGGTTATGCTAGAAGGCCATCATACGTATTTTGGTCTAAAAAGCTGTAATTAGTTGTACGAAATTTTATTTTTGTACAGCTTGTGGTCATTTGAATTGCATGCTGTTGTTTTGGAGGGGTCGTGAATAAAGTGCGCCCTGAACCTGTCGGCCGTTGCTCGAGCCTAATCCTCAAACCCTACCTGCTCATGTATCTGATCGACTTTCAACTCCAGCCGATAAGCCACGGCGATGAACAACGCCTGGCACAAGCACAGCGTTGCGCTCAGGGAGCGAAAGGCGAAGGAGCTGCCTTCGTTGACCAGCAGTATTGCGTTGGCGCGTTTGGCCAGAGGGGAGAGGTTGCTGTCGGTGATGATCAGGGTCTTGGCTTGATTGTGCTGGGCAATACGCAGGCAGTGTTGGGTTTCTTTGCCATAGGGGGTGAAGCTGATGGCGATGACCAGGTCGTTGGCGCGCACGCTGCGCATTTGCTCGCGATAGCTGCCGCCCAGGCCTGAGATCAGGTGGATGCGCTTGTTGGTGTGCTGCAGGTTGTACACCAAGTAATCGGCGACCGCGAAGGACCGACGCACACCAACCACATAGATATTGTCGGCGTTGACCACCAGATCAACCGCTTTATCGAAGGCTTCATCATCCAGTTCTGCGCCCAGACGCTCCAGCCCGGACAGCGTGGCATTCACACAGTCACGTGCCAGGTCGCCGCCGCTGGCTTTCTGTGACTTGTTGGCGATCATGCTGCGGATGCGCTGCTGGTAGTTCTGAACCGGAGTGGTCTTGTGGGTATAGGCCTCGCGAAACAGCGCCTGCATTTCGCTGAAGCCACTGAAACCGAACCGCTGGGAAAACCGCACGATGGCCGACGGATGCACTTCGCATTCGCGGGCGATATCGCTGATGCGGTCGACCATGATTCGGTCGCTTTGCTGGCTCATGTAGGTCGCAATGCGCTTGAGCTGACGCGGCAAGTTTTCGTATTCAGTGGTGATCAGCTTGAGCAGACCTTCGGCGTTCGCTGGAGGCGTGTCGGCGCTGTTTTCGGGCAAGGCGTGCTGATCAGTGCTGGGCATACGATTCAATCCTTCTGGCTTGCTCTTATAAGGCATTGCGCGCCGAAAGAACCGGCTCTGTGCCCCTGACAATAGACTGTGCAGTTTACAGGGGTTGTGAGTTATATCCTCGTCTGTTTAGCACGAAGTGCCATTACACTAACGCATATTGGAAAAAACATTCTAAATATAAAATTTATAGAATAAATATTGATCGGCGTCGACAGACGTTCTAGTCTGCACCCACCAAGAGCGTTTCGCGCAACCTCGGCGCGCAACGCAGGCTGATAAAAATAACAGGAGCCAGCATGGGCCAGACTCGTTTTGCCAGTGGGCGTCAACTGGATCTGATTTGCCTCGGACGCCTCGGCGTCGATCTTTACGCGCAGCAGGTCGGTGCACGGTTGGAAGATGTCAGCAGTTTTGCCAAATACCTCGGTGGCTCGTCGGCGAACATCGCATTCGGTACGGCTCGTTTGGGGCTCAAATCCGCCATGCTCAGCCGGGTCGGCGACGACCATATGGGCCGCTTCCTTCTCGAGTCACTGGTCCGGGAAGGGTGTGACGTCAGCGGGGTCAAGGTCGATCCGGAACGCTTGACCGCCCTGGTTCTGCTGGGTCTCAAGGACCGCGAAACCTTTCCTTTGGTGTTCTATCGCGAAAACTGCGCAGACATGGCGCTGCGCAGCGAGGACATCAGTGAAACGCTGATTGCTTCCAGTAAAGCGCTGTTGATCACCGGCACCCATTTCTCCACCGATCAGGTATTCAAGGCCAGCAGCGAGGCACTTGATTACGCCGAAAAACACAACGTCAAACGCATCCTCGATATCGACTACCGCCCGGTGTTGTGGGGTTTGGCAAGCAAAGCCGATGGCGAAACCCGGTTCGTCGCTGATCAAAAGGTCAGCCGGCATGTGCGGCGAATTCTGCCGCGCTTCGACCTGATCGTCGGTACCGAAGAAGAGTTTTTGATGGCTGGCGGTTGCAGCGACCTGCTCAGTGCGTTGCGCACGGTGCGTGGACTGACTGCCGCGACACTGGTGGTCAAGCTCGGCCCGCAAGGCTGTACGGTGATTCACGGGGTCATTCCGGCCTGCCTCGAAGATGGCGCGATCTACCCCGGCGTGCGGGTTGAAGTACTGAACGTTCTGGGGGCTGGCGACGCTTTCATGTCGGGTTATCTGAGTGGTTGGCTGAACGATGCCAGCGACGAGCGTTGCTGCCAGTTGGCCAATGCCTGCGGTGGTCTGGTGGTGTCCCGGCATGCCTGCGCACCCGCCATGCCGACCCCGGCGGAACTTGATTATCTGTTCAACAGCCCGGTGCCGATTACTCGCCCGGACCAGGACCCGATGCTGCAGCGCCTGCATCAAGTCAGCGTGCCGCGTAAACAATGGAAGCAGCTGTTTATCTTTGCCTTCGATCATCGTGGGCAACTGGTGGAACTGGCCCAGAAGGCGGGTCGTGACCTGAGCAGCATCAGTCAGCTCAAACAGCTATTTATTCAGGCAGTGGAGCGGGTCGAAATTGATTTGAAACAGCGGGGCATCGACGCCGATGTCGGGGTGTTGGCTGATCAGCGTTTTGGGCAGGATTCACTAAACGCCGCTACCGGTCGAGGCTGGTGGGTCGCCCGCCCAGTGGAGGTGCAGGGCTCACGGCCGCTGATGTTCGAACATGGTCGCTCCATCGGCAGCAATCTGCTGAGCTGGCCTCAGGAACACATCATCAAGTGCCTGGTGCAATTTCATCCCGATGACGAGCCGCTGTTGCGTCTGGAGCAAGAGGCACAGCTCATGGGGCTGTACCAGGCCGCACACGTCAGCGGGCATGAGCTGCTACTGGAAATAATTCCGCCCAAAGATCACCCGTCCCGCCATCCCGATGTGCTCTATCGCGCGCTGAAACGCCTGTACAACCTAGGCATTTTCCCCGCCTGGTGGAAGATCGAAGCGCAGACCGCCGAGGTCTGGCAGCAACTCGATGAGTTGATCCGTGAGCGTGATCCTTATTGCCGAGGAGTGGTGTTGCTGGGCTTGAACGCGCCTGTCGAAGCATTGGCAAATGGCTTCAAGCAAGCTCGCCACAGCAGTAGTTGCCGGGGTTTTGCCGTGGGGCGGACGATCTTTCAGGCGCCGAGTCGGGCCTGGATGGCTGGCGAAATCGATGACGCGACCTTGATCAGCCGCGTGCAAAGCACCTTCGTGTTCTTAATCGAGTCCTGGCGTGAGGCTCGTACCTGACGTCGCCGCTGTGATTTGAAACCTGTCCGTTGAAAACAAAAAAGGTGCAGCCATGCCCGTTTCCGCGCTCTCTCCCACCGGCCCTTCAGCGATCCGGATTGGCATCAACCCGATCTCCTGGAGCAACGATGACCTGCCAGCCCTCGGTGGCGAAACACCTTTAAGCACGGCCCTCAGCGAAGGCAAGGAGATCGGCTACGAAGGCTTCGAACTCAACGGCAAGTTCCCCAAGGACGCCAAGGGTGTCGGCGATGTACTGCGTCCTTACGATCTGGCACTGGTGTCCGGTTGGTATTCCAGCCGTCTGGCCCGACGTTCTGTTGCGGAGGAAATCGAGGCCATTGCCGGTCATGTTCAGTTGCTCGCCGAAAACGGCGCCAACGTTTTAGTGTACGGCGAGGTCGCCGACTCGATTCAAGGCCAGCGCATCCCGCTGGTTGAACGGCCGCGCTTTCACAGCGATCAGGCCTGGCAGGAATACGCCGACAAACTCACCGAGTTGGCACGTTTCACCCTGTCCCAAGGTGTACGCCTGGCCTATCACCACCACATGGGTGCCTACGTCGAATCGCCGCAGGACATCGATAAATTGATGGCCTTGACCGGCAATGAAGTCGGGCTGTTGTTCGATTCGGGTCATTGCTATATGGGCGGAGGCGAGCCGTTGCAGGTGCTGACAACACACCTCCAGCGCATCTGCCATGTGCACTTCAAGGACGTGCGCAAGCCGGTCGTGCAACTGGCGCGCAACAACCTGTGGAGCTTCCCCGACTGCATCATCAACGGCACATTCACCGTGCCGGGGGATGGCGATATCGACTTCGCAGCGTTGCTCGACGTGCTGTTGGCTGCGGACTACAGCGGCTGGCTGGTGGTCGAGGCGGAGCAGGATCCGGCTGTCGCGCCGAGTTACGCCTACGCAAAAAAAGGCTACGAAACGTTGCGCGGTCTGCTGACCCATGCTCAGAAAAGGAGCGCCGGACAATGAGCCTGTTGGTCAAAAGCAAGCCTGAAGGCCGCACCCTGGTCGAACTCGGTGCTGGAGTTTTGGAGTACGTGGGCTTCGCCGCCTATCGTCTGACGGTCGGCGAAAGTCTGCCAGTCAGTGCCGGGGACAAAGAACTGTGTCTGGTCCTGCTCAGCGGGCGGGTTAGCATCAAGGGTGAGGCGCCGGGGCAGGGTGGTTTTCAGTGGGAAAACATCGGAGATCGCAAGTCGGTCTTCGAAGATAAATCGCCGTTCGCGGTGTACCTGCCGCCCCATAGCCAAGCCCAAATAACCGCGCTCAGCGCTGTGCAGGTCGCGGTCTGCGCAGCCCCTGGCGATGTCACGAAAAATCTGTCTGCGCGCTTGATCACTCCCGGCAGCATGAAACGCAGCACGCGGGGCAAGGCGGCCAATACCCGTTATGTCTGCGACATCCTTCCCGATACTGAGCCAGCGCATTCATTGCTGGTGGTGGAAGTGCGCACACCGTCCGGGCATTCGTCGAGTTATCCACCGCACAAACACGATCAGGACGACCTGCCGCACGAAAGTTTTCTGGAAGAAACCTATTACCACCAGATCAACCCACCTCAGGGTTTCGTGTTCCAGCGCGTGTACACCGATGATCGCAGCCTTGATCAGTCGATGGCCGTGGAAAACAACGATCTGGTGACCGTGCCCAAGGGCTATCACCCGGTCAGTGTGCCGTATGGCTACGAGTCCTATTACCTGAACGTAATGGCCGGGCCGAAGCGCGCCTGGCAATTTCATAACGATCCCCAGCACAGCTGGCTGCTGGATCTTTGATTCTGTTTTTTTAGTGTTTGAATTGAGTGCGAGGAGCAGCGGCATGAGCGAGTCCCCGGTTATCGGCCATTACATCAATGGCAAGGTGCAAGAAGGCGCCAGCGAGCGCTACAGCAACGTGTTCAATCCGGCGACCGGCAGCGTGCAGGCACGGGTCGCGCTGGCAACCTTGAAAACCGTAGACGAGGCCGTCGCTGCTGCGCTGGCGGCGTTCCCGGCCTGGGCCGATCAGTCGTCCCTGCGCCGTGCGCGGGTGATGTTCAAGTTCAAGGAGCTGCTCGATCAGCACCACGACGAGCTGGCGGAAATCATTAGCCGCGAACATGGCAAGGTGTTCTCCGACGCCAAGGGCGAAGTGACGCGCGGGATCGAAATCGTCGAGTTCGCCTGCGGTGCGCCGAGCCTGTTGAAAACCGACTTCAGTGACAACATCGGTGGCGGCATCGACAACTGGAACCTGCGTCAGCCACTCGGCGTTTGTGCCGGGGTCACACCGTTCAACTTTCCGGTGATGGTGCCGCTGTGGATGATTCCCATGGCGCTGGTTACCGGCAACGCTTTCATTCTAAAACCTTCCGAACGCGATCCGTCGGCCAGCCTGTTGATGGCGCGATTGCTCACCGAAGCGGGTCTGCCTGATGGTGTGTTCAACGTGGTGCAGGGCGACAAGGTGGCGGTTGACGGCTTGCTGCAACACCCGGACATCGAGGCGATTTCTTTCGTCGGCTCGACGCCGATTGCCGAGTACATCTACCAACAAGGGACTTCCCGGGGCAAGCGTGTACAAGCCTTGGGCGGGGCCAAGAACCACATGATCGTTATGCCTGACGCCGACCTGGACCAAGCGGCCGACGCACTGATCGGCGCGGCTTACGGTTCGGCGGGCGAGCGCTGCATGGCGATTTCCATTGCGGTGGCGGTGGGTGATGTGGGTGATCGTCTGATTGAAAAGCTGCTGCCACGTATTGATCAGCTCAAGGTCGGCAACGGCATGCAGAGCGACATCGACATGGGCCCGCTGGTGACCGACGTGCACAAGGCCAAGGTCGAGGACTTCATTGATCAGGGTGTGGCGCAGGGCGCGCAACTGCTCGTCGATGGACGCCACTTCACGGTGCCGGGCGCCGAACAGGGCTTTTTTGTCGGCGCCACACTGTTCGATAACGTCACGCCTGAAATGAGCATCTATAAAGAAGAAATTTTCGGTCCGGTGCTCGGCATCGTCCGCGTAGCAGATTTCGCCAGCGCGGTGGCGCTGATCAATGCCCATGAATTTGGCAACGGCGTGTCGTGCTTCACCCGTGACGGCGGCATTGCTCGCGCATTCGCCCGCACGATCAAGGTTGGCATGGTCGGTATCAATGTGCCTATCCCCGTGCCCATGGCCTGGCATTCGTTTGGCGGCTGGAAGCGCTCGCTGTTCGGCGATCACCACGCCTATGGCGAAGAAGGCATGCGTTTCTATAGCCGCTACAAAAGCGTAATGCAGCGCTGGCCCGACAGCATCGCCAACGGCCCCGAATTCAGTATGCCGACCGCTAAATAAATCGTGTGCGCGTGGACATTTTGGAGAACAAGAACAATGAACCATCCCCTGCGTTTTGCCTTGAACCGTATGGTTGCCCCACGCTTGTCACTGGCGGATTTCGTTGCGCTGGCAGTGACCTTGAAAGCCGATGCCATTGAAATTCGCAATGACCTTAAAGGCATCGAGATCGAGGACGGAACTGCTCCACAGACCGTCCGCGATCTGTGCGCCGCACAGGGTATTCGCGTGTTGTCGATCAATGCCCTTTACCCCTTCGATGTGTGGAATGACCAACGCCGTGCCCAGGCACTGAAGCTGGCGGCCTATGCCCGTGAGTGTGGGGCCGAAGCAGTGGTGCTCTGCCCGTCGAACGACCGCGCCGATCAGCGCAACGCTGCTGAGCGCGCTGCGGGTTTGCGCACGGCGTTGAGCGCACTGGCGCCGATCCTGCGCGAGTACGGCATTCTTGGGTTCGTCGAACCGCTGGGTTTTGAAGAGTGTTCGTTGCGCCGCAAGCGTCAAGCGGTGGATGCGATCAAGGCGGTCGGCGGGCTGGATGTGTTTCGTCTGGTACACGACACCTTTCACCACCATCTGGCGGGTGAACAAGAATTTTTTGCCGACTTGACCGGACTGGTGCACATCTCAGGGGTCGAAGATGACGCAGTGCCGCTGGCGAGCATTCGTGACGGGCATCGGGTGCTGGTCGGCGAGGCGGACATTCTCGGCAACGCCGCCCAGATCGAGCGTTTGCTCGGAGACGGTTATGCCGGGCATTTGTCCTTCGAACCGTTCGCCAACAGCGTGCATGAACTGACCGACATCCAGCAGGCGGTCTCGGCGAGCATGGCTTACTTGCAGCGGTGATTGTGCTGACCTCATCGCAGGCAAGCCTGCTCCCACAGTAGATCGCGAGGGAATCAAGCATGAAGACCACACGTTTAACCATGGCCCAGGCGCTGGTGAAGTTTCTTGATAACCAGTACGTCGAAGTCGACGGGGTTCAGAGTAAATTCGTCGCCGGGATTTTCACCATCTTTGGGCACGGCAATGTGCTGGGCATCGGCCAGGCGTTAGAGCAGGATAGCGGCCAGTTGATCGTCCATCAGGGCCGCAATGAACAGGGCATGTGCCACGCAGCCATTGGTTTCGCCAAACAGAACCTGCGGCGCAAGATCTACGCGTGTTCGTCATCGGTGGGGCCGGGGGCAGCGAACATGCTGACTGCGGCCGCCACGGCTACCGCCAATCGCATCCCGCTGCTGCTGTTGCCGGGCGATGTCTACGCCAGCCGTCAGCCAGACCCGGTGCTGCAACAGATTGAGCAGTTTCACGATCTGAGCATCAGCACCAATGATGCGTTCAAGGCAGTGAGCAAATATTGGGACCGGATCAACCGTCCCGAGCAATTGATGAGCGCGGCGCTCAATGCTATGCGCGTGCTGACTGATCCTGCTGAAACCGGCGCCGTCACCCTCGCGCTGCCTCAGGATGTACAGGCCGAAGCCTATGACTACCCTGACAGCTTCCTGCAAAAGCGTGTGCACCGCATCGACCGTCGCCCGGCCAGCGATGCCATGCTCGGCGATGCATTGGCGTTGCTCAAAGGCAAACGTAAACCGTTGCTGGTGTGCGGCGGCGGGGTGCGTTACTCCGGTGCGGCCGAGGCGTTGCAGGCGTTTGCCGAACGCTTTGATATTCCGTTCGCCGAAACCCAGGCCGGCAAAAGCGCCATCGTCTCGGCGCATAGGCTGAACCTCGGTGGCTTGGGCGAGACCGGTTCGTTGGCCGCCAACCTGTTGGCCAAGGAGGCTGACGTGATCATCGGCGTGGGCACCCGTTACAGCGATTTCACCACCGCATCCAAATGGTTGTTCCAGAATCCCGAGGTGCAGTTCCTCAACCTCAACGTCAGTGCGTTTGATGCGCAGAAACTGGATGGGGTGCAGGTGCTGGCCGACGCCAAAGTGGCACTGGAGGCGCTGACCGAAGCGCTGGAACAAAGCGGCTATCGCTCGGCCTGGGGTGACCAGCCACAACAGGCGCGGGCGCAGTTGGAGGCCGAAGTGAACCGTCTCTACGCGGTCGAATACCAGACTCAAGATTTCGTCCCGGAAATCAACGACCATCTCGACCCTGCGGTGTTGCGCGAATTTATCGAGCTGACCGGGTCTTGCCTGACCCAAAGTCGGGTGCTGGGCGTGCTGAATCAGAACCTGCCCAGCGACGCGGTGATCGTTGCTGCGGCGGGCAGTTTGCCAGGGGATCTGCAACGGGCGTGGCGCAGCACCGGGGTTAACACCTACCACGTCGAATACGGCTATTCGTGCATGGGCTACGAGGTCAATGCCGCGTTGGGGGTCAAGCTGGCCGAGCCCCAGCGAGAGGTCTATGCACTGGTCGGCGACGGCTCTTACATGATGCTGCACTCCGAGCTGGCCACGTCGATTCAGGAGCGACGCAAGGTCAACGTCATCCTGCTCGACAATATGACCTTCGGCTGCATCAACAACCTGCAAATGGAACACGGGATGGACAGCTTTGGCACCGAATTCCGTTTCCGTAACCCGGAAACCGGCAAGCTCGATGGCGAATTCGTGCCTGTGGATTTCGCCATGAGCGCTGCGGCCTACGGCTGCAAGACCTACAAGGTGAATACCCTTTCTGAGCTGGAAGCGGCACTGATCGATGCGCAGAAACAAACCGTGTCGACGCTGATTGATATCAAGGTCCTGCCCAAGACCATGATCCACAAATACCTGTCCTGGTGGCGGGTGGGGGTGGCCGAAGTGTCGACCAAAGGCTCGACGGCCCAGGTCTTCGAAAAGCTGAATAAAGAGTTGGCGAAAGCCCGCAAATACTGAGAACCCCTCCAGCGACCTGAAACACATCCAAGAGAGTACTGACATGGCATTGAAATTAGGCGTAATCGGCACCGGGGCAATCGGCCAGGACCATATCCGGCGCTGCAGCCAGACCCTGCTGGGCAGTCAGGTCGTGGCCCTGACCGATATCAATCTGGAACAGGCCGCCAAGGTCGCCCGCGACCTGAACCTGACTGCCGAGGTATATGCCGACGGGCACACACTGATCCAGTCGCCGGAAGTCGAAGCGGTGCTGGTCACCTCCTGGGGGCCGAGCCATGAAGCGTTTGTGCTGGCAGCGATTGCCGCTGGCAAGCCGGTATTCTGCGAGAAGCCACTGGCGGTGACCGCTGAGGGCTGTCGGCGGATCGTCGAGGCCGAAATCGCCCACGGCAAACGACTGGTTCAGGTTGGCTTCATGCGCCCTTACGATGAAGGCTATCGCGCCCTCAAAGCAGTGATCGACAGTGGCCAGATCGGCGAACCCTTGATGCTGCACTGTGCTCACCGCAACCCGACTGTCGGCGAGAATTACAAGACGGACATGGCAATCACCGACACCTTGATCCATGAGATCGACGTGCTGCGCTGGTTGCTCAATGATGACTATGTGTCAGTGCAGGTGGTGTTCCCACGCAAGTCTGGCAAGGCCTTCGCTCACCTTAAGGACCCGCAGATCGTTCTGCTGGAAACCGCCAAAGGCACACGCATTGATGTCGAAGTGTTCGTTAATTGCCAATACGGTTATGACATCCAGTGCGAAGTCGTGGGTGAAACCGGGATCGCCCGATTGCCGGAGCCTTCGCAAGTGCAACTGCGTAGCGGGGCGAAGCTCTCCACCTCGATCTTGATGGACTGGAAGGACCGCTTCATCGCCGCCTATGACGTCGAATTGCAGGCGTTTATCGATGGCGTACAGGCAGGCCAGGTCGGGGGGCCGTCAGCTTGGGATGGCTATGCGGCGGCGGTCACCGCTGATGCGTGCATCGAAGCGCAGAGCAGCGGTGCTATCGTCCCGGTGAGCTTGCCGGAGCGCCCTGCTTTTTATGCCTGATAGAAGGCTTTCGCGAATGAATCGGCACGCACGGAAGGAAATTCAATCTTCTGTAGGAGCAATCGGGACGCGCAGTCTTATCCGCGAAGACGTTGGTACAAACCCCCAGAAATTTGAATTTGAAACACCAGACAACAGGAGTGCCCGATGCGCATTGGATTAGTGGGATATGGCAAGGGTGGGCGCTATTTTCACGCGCCTTTGATCGCCAGTTTGCCCGGTGCGACGTTTGTCGGCGTGGTTACCCGTTCGCCAGGGCGTCGTCGGGAACTGACGCAGGATCACCCAAAAGTGGTGGCGTTCGACAGCCTCGCCGATCTGGTCTCCGCGGGGGTCGATGCCGTGGTGATTTCCACGCCATTGGCATCGCGCAAGGCGCTGATCCTTGAGGCTATTGAACTGGGCGTGGCGGTGGTCAGCGACAAACCCTTTGTCAGCGATGCCACGCAGGCTTGCGAATTGGTCCTGGCCGCCGAGGAGAAAGGCGTGTTGCTTAGCGTTTATCAGAACCGACGTTGGGATTCCGACTTCCTTACGGTGCGCAAACTGATCGACAACGGCGTGTTGGGCGAAATCAGCCGATTCGAATCCAGGGTCGAACGTTACTCGCCTAAATCGGTGGGCAAGGTGAGTGGTGGTGGGATGCTGCGTGATCTGGGTAGCCATCTGGTGGACCAGGCGCTGTTGTTGTTTGGGCCGGTATCACGGGTCTATGCCGAGCTGGATTTCGCCACCCGGGACACACCGCTCGATCATGCTTTTTTTGTTTCTCTAACCCATGCCAGTGGTGTGGTTTCGCACCTGTGGGGCAGCTGTTTGCAGAACTGCCCTGGGCCGCGCTTCCGGGTCAGTGGATCAGCAGGCTGTTACAGCGTCGAAGGTCTGGACGGGCAGGAAGCGGCCTTGCTGGCCGGTCTGTCACCCAAAAGTGAAGGCGACAGCTGGGGCGTCGAGGAGCATCGACGCTGGGGGTGGTTCGAGCAAGGCGAGCAGCGCGAGCGCATCCCCTCCGAGCGCGGTTGCTGGGACGCGTTTTATCGCCAGCTACAGGACGCAGTTGGGGGCAGGGGGGCAAACCCGGTCGATCCGCGTGATGCGGTGGCGTCGGCAGTAGTGCTGGATGCAGCCCGTTTAAGTGCTGAACAGGGGAGGGTGGTGGATCTATCGGTTTGATAGTCCGGTTACTTCTGCAGTTAAAATAAAAATAGAAAAATATTCTAAAATTAATTGATATAGAAATTATTTTCCAATAGAGTCGTTTCCAGGTTATCCATAAAACAAAAGCAACAGTTGGAGACAGACCGATCATGAAGACCAGGATTCGCTTCACCTCTCTTGCCTTGGCGCTGATGCTCAGTAGCGGGGCCGCTTTGGCCGATCTGAAAATTGGCGTGAGCATGTCGCAGTTCGACGATACCTGGCTAACCTACTTGCGCGAGTCAATGGACAAGAAAGCCAGGTCCATGCCAGGCGGCGTCAACTTGCAATTCGAAGACGCCCGCAGCGATGTGGTCAAGCAGTTGAGTCAGGTCGAGAACTTCATCAGCCAAAAAGTCGACGCGATTGTGGTCAACCCGGTGGACACCGCCGCCACCCAAAAAATTACCGCCGCCGCGGTCAAGGCCGGTATCCCGCTGGTTTATGTCAACCGCAGACCCGATGATCTGAACCTGCCCAAGGGCGTGGTCACGGTTGCCTCCAATGACCAAGAGGCCGGTCAGATGCAGATGCAGTACCTGGCCGACAAGATGGGGGGCAAAGGCAATATTGTGATCCTGCTGGGGGATCTGGCGAACAACTCTACTCAGAACCGCACCAAAGGCGTTAAAGAAGTGCTCGCCAACTACCCGGACATCAAAATTACCCAAGAGCAGACCGGCACGTGGCTGCGCCAGAAGGGCATGGACCTGACCAACGACTGGATTACTCAGGGCAAAAAGTTCGATGCGGTTGTCGCCAACAATGACGAAATGGCGATTGGCGCTTCCATGGCACTCAAACAGGCTGGCGTTGAACAGGGTTCGGTCTTGATCGCAGGTATCGACGGCGCGCCTGATGGCTTGCACGCGGTGAAGAAAGGGACGCTGACCATGTCGGTGTTCCAGGATGCCAAGGGCCAGGCCGATGGCTCGATCGACACCGCGGTGAAAATGGCCAGGCACGAACCCGTGGAACACGCTGTCTGGGTACCCTATCGCTTGATCACCCCGGAAAATGTCGATTCGTTCAAATAGCAGCTCTTTTTCTTCTTCCCAAAAATAATAATGTCGCTTGAGGAGCCTGTCACATGTTCGCTTCAGCTACTGCTTCGAGTACCGCCAGGACCGATCGATCGGCTGGCGCTGCTGCGACCGATACTGCCGATGTGCCCTATCTGTTGGAAATCATCAACGTCAGCAAAAGCTTCCCCGGCGTGTTGGCCCTGTCCAATGTGCAACTGCGTGTGCGCCCCGGTTCGGTGTTGGCGTTGATGGGCGAGAACGGAGCCGGTAAATCCACCTTGATGAAGATCATCGCCGGGATCTACCAGCCCGACGACGGCGAGCTGCGCCTGCGTGGCAACCCCGTCAGTTTCGACACACCGCTGGCCGCGTTGCAGGCCGGGATCGCGATGATCCATCAGGAACTCAACTTGATGCCGCACATGAGCATCGCCGAAAACATCTGGATCGGCCGTGAGCAGCTCAATGGCCTGCGCATGATCGATCACCGGGAGATGTTCCGCTGTACCGCCGTATTGCTAGAGCGTTTGCGCATCAACCTCGATCCGGAGGAGTTGGTGGGCAATCTGTGCATCGCCGAGAGGCAGATGGTGGAGATCGCCAAGGCGGTGTCCTACGACTCCGACATTCTGATAATGGACGAGCCGACGTCGGCTATTACCGACAAGGAAGTCGCCCACCTGTTCTCGATCATTGCCGACCTCAAGGCGCAGGGTAAGGGCATCATCTATATCACCCATAAAATGAACGAGGTCTTCAGCATTGCCGATGAAGTGGCGGTGTTTCGCGATGGCGCCTATATCGGCCTGCAGCGTGCTGACAGCATGGATGGTGACAGCCTGATTTCCATGATGGTCGGTCGTGAACTGACCCAGTTGTTTCCGGTACGTGAAAAACCGATTGGCGACCTGCTGATGTCAGTGCGCGATCTGCGTCTGGATGGGGTATTCCAGGGTGTTTCGTTTGATCTGCACGCGGGCGAAATTATGGGAATCGCCGGGCTGATGGGGTCCGGGCGGACCAATATCGCAGAAACCATTTTTGGTATTACCCCCAGTGACGGTGGTGATATTCAGCTTGACGGGGTCAGCGTACGTATCAGTGATCCGCACCTGGCCATCGAAAAAGGCTTCGGCCTGTTGACCGAGGATCGCAAGCTCAGCGGCCTGTTCCCCTGTCTGTCAGTGCTGGAAAACATGGAAATGGCGGTGTTGCCGCACTATGCCGGCGGGGGGTTTATCCAGCAAAAAGCCCTGCGCACCTTGTGCGAAGACATGTGCAAGAAACTGCGGGTGAAAACTCCGTCGCTGGAGCAGTGCATCGACACCTTATCGGGTGGCAACCAGCAAAAGGCCCTGCTTGCACGCTGGCTGATGACCAATCCACGGGTGCTGATCCTTGATGAGCCGACCCGTGGCATCGATGTCGGCGCCAAGGTGGAGATCTATCGATTGATTTCCTATCTGGCCAGCGAAGGCATGGCGGTGATCATGATTTCCTCGGAGTTGCCCGAAGTTCTGGGTATGAGTGACCGGGTCATGGTCATGCATGAGGGCGAGATGATGGGCGTACTCGACCGCAGCGAGGCGACCCAGGAGCGAGTGATGCACCTCGCCTCTGGCCATTCTGTTCACTAGCGGGCCGGTCAGCACACAGCAGAACATGAGGATTAACCGCAATGAACGCGATTCTGGACAATAAACCCACCGTAGCGGCGGTCAAATCGAAGCGGCGCTTGCCCACCGAATTGAGCATTTTTCTGGTGCTGATCGGTATCGGCCTGGTCTTTGAGGTGTTTGGCTGGATCGTTCGCGATCAGAGTTTTCTCTTTAACTCTCAGCGTCTGGTGTTGATGATCCTGCAAGTGTCGATCATTGGCTTGCTGGCCATCGGCGTGACTCAGGTCATCATTACCACTGGTATCGATTTGTCCTCGGGTTCGGTTCTGGCGCTGTCGGCAATGATCGCCGCCAGTCTGGCGCAAACCTCGGACTTTGCCCGAGCCGTGTTTCCATCGCTCACCGATTTGCCGGTGTGGATCCCGGTGATAGCGGGTCTGGGGGTGGGGCTGCTGGCTGGGGCGATCAACGGCAGTATCATTGCCCTCAGCGGGATTCCGCCGTTCATTGCGACCCTGGGCATGATGGTGTCGGCTCGCGGTGTGGCGCGCTTCTACACGTCAGGCCAGCCGGTGAGCATGCTGTCAGATCCGTACACCTCCATCGGTCAGGGGGCGATGCCGGTCATCATTTTCCTGGTAGTCGCGGTGATTTTCCACATCGCCCTGCGCTATACCAAATACGGCAAATATACCTACGCTATCGGCGGCAACATGCAGGCGGCGCGAACGTCGGGGATCAACGTCAAACGGCACTTGATCATCGTCTACAGCATCGCGGGCTTGTTGGCTGGGCTGGCGGGGGTGGTGGCTTCGGCGCGTGCGGCAACGGGGCAGGCCGGTATGGGCATGTCTTACGAGCTGGACGCAATCGCTGCTGCGGTGATCGGCGGCACCAGCCTGGCCGGTGGCGTGGGGCGCATCACCGGGACCGTGATCGGTGCCTTGATCCTGGGGGTCATGGCCAGCGGATTCACGTTCGTCGGCGTCGACGCTTACATCCAAGACATCATCAAGGGAATGATCATCGTGGTCGCCGTGGTGATCGACCAATACCGCAACAAACGCAAAATAAAGCGCTGAGTCAGTACTGGCGAACGGGGCGCAGTGGTGTGTCAGGTACAGTGCTTTCGCCGACGAACGGGCCCTTCTGGGCCCTTTTCTGTTGCCTTACGCGACTAGTTGAGCAAATCCGCGTCAATTATGTTGCTGAGTCAACACGCCGGCCTTAGACTGCCGCCCCTCATAAATTGAGTGTCAGGTGGCCCTTGGAGACGATGGCGCTTTTTCGGCAACGCTGAACCGCTCCTTAATTCGCCTTAATGCACGTATTTTTTATAGAGAAATCAATGACAAAGGACAAGTTGCTGGCGATGCCGGCCGATGACTACATGAATGCCGAGCAGCATGCTTTCTTCGTCGAGCTGCTGCAAGGCATGAAAGTCGAGATCCACGCGCGAATCGAGCAGAGTCGTATTGCTATCGAAAGCCTGGACACGCCTTCCGATCCTGCTGATGCGGCGTCGGTCGAAGAAGAGCGTCACTGGTTGGTCAACGTGATCGATCGTGATCAGCGCATGCTTCCGCAGCTGGAAATGGCCCTTGAACGAATTGGCAACGACAGCTTTGGCTGGTGCGAAGACAGCGGCGAGGCGATTGGCCTCAAGCGCCTGCTGATTAGCCCTACCACTAAGTACTGCATCGAAGCTCAAGAACGTCACGAGCAAATCGACAAGCACCAACGTCAGGCCTGATCGATTCTGGCGTTTGCTTTATAGGGGCATTCAAATGCCCCGGTAGAGTTGCGCCTGTTGTTCTATCCGTCTGAGCACGTCTTCATCCGTTCAATATTACCTGTCGATCTAGCACTAACGACTCATGGCTAATGGTTGTTGTCTGGCGTTTAATGCAGACAAATAACGATAAGTACAGGTGGGTGATAAGCATGGCTGGAGACGGATTTCTCGTAGGGACGCTTGCGTCGCAGGCTCAGTCCCCTGAACTGACCCCCCTCAAAAAAACACGCTGGCTCGCACCGTTATTGCAGAGTCTGGCGCTGTGCCTGTTGTTGCTGGCGATGGCCTTCAGCGGTTTGTCGGTCTACGTGTGCTTGCCAGTGGCAGTATTACTGATCTGGCTGCCGCGCTTGCTGACCCGTGAGCCTACTTCGGTCGTGGCTCAGAACAGCGGCACTGATATCGCCCAATTGACCCGCGACTTGTCCCGCACCACCAGCCATAACGCGCTCTCTGCGGCAGGCGTGGCCTTTTCCGTACGCCAGTTGGCGGCCAGGATTCAGTCGCAGCTCGATGCCGCTGAGCAGATCGTCAGCAGCGCCGATGTGATGATCACTACCGAGCAGGCGACCTCCCAGCTCAGCCAGCAAGCGCTCACGGCGGCCAGCGAGGCCAGACAGAGCAGTGATGCCGGGCGCACCGTACTGGCGGAATCCATCACCCGCATGCACCAACTGAGCAAACGTGCCATTGGCAGCCGTGAACTGATTGAAGCCCTCAGCCAGCGCAGCGAAGAAATTCAGCGTGTCACTCTGGTTATTCAGTCGATTGCCAGTCAGACCAACCTGCTGGCGCTCAATGCTGCCATCGAAGCTGCCCGTGCCGGCGAGCACGGGCGTGGCTTTGCCGTGGTCGCTGACGAGGTGCGCGGTCTGGCCGGTCGCACCGCCAGTGCCACCGAGGAAGTCGGGCAGATGGTGGCTGATATTCAGCAGCGCACCGGACAAGTGGTGGAGCAAATCCGACAGCTGTCCACTGATCTGGACAGCGGCGTGGAGCAGGTCGAACACACCGGCAAGCATTTGGAAAACATCGCTCGCCTGGCGGCCGGGGTAGAAGCGCAAGTCAACGGGATTGCTGCGGGTGCACAGAACAATCAGGAGCAGCTGAGCGGTTTGTTTACCGCGGTCGAGCAAATGCGCAGTGATTTGGCGATCAGTGATGAGCAGACTCGACAACTGGCCAGCGCCGCGGTGCAGATGGAGGGGCAGGCAGAGAGCATCAGTGAGCGCCTGGCCCAGGTAGGGCTGGACGATTATCACCAGCGTATCTATGACCTTGCCCGCGAAGGTGCCCGCCAGATTTCTGCGCAATTCGAAGCGGATATCGAGCAGAACCGCATCAGCCTCGAGGACCTGTTCGATCGCAGTTATCAATTGATTCCCAAGACGTCGCCGAGCAAGTTCCAGACGCGATTTGATCGTTACACCGATCAGGTGCTGCCGTCGATCCTGGAGCCGATCTTGCCGAGCCATGAGGGCCTGGTCTTCGCCATTGCCTGTACGCAGCAAGGCTACGTGCCGACGCATAACAAGGTCTTCAGTCAGCCGTTGACCGGCGACATCAAGCTCGACACGGTGCAGAACCGCACCAAGCGCAAGTTCGATGACCGCACGGGTATTCGTTGTGGCAGCCATCAACAGCCGGTACTGCTGCAAACTTACACCCGCGATACCGGCGAACTGATGCACGACCTGTCAGTGCCGATCATGGTCAAGGGGCGCCATTGGGGTGGCCTGCGCCTGGGCTACAAACCCGAAGGTCTACCGCAACCCAAACGCGGGTAAAACCTTTCCGAGTACTCCGGCGATTCCACCTCCCAAAGGCCAGGAATCGCCTTCGAAATACGTCTGCCGTTGATGACGGGTCTTTGATGGTTTCATTCAAGTGAATGCAGTCGTTTATGTCGCTTAATGGGCTCTATTAGTCTTCGTTGTAAGACTTATTAGTTAATAGACTCTCTAACTTCTCTGTGGTGTGTGGGACGATTCTGAAATCGTCCTGAGTGCCTTGACGTCTGTGTATGGCTGAGCAAGCTGTTTTAAATCAGAAGTATTTATTGATTTAAGCAGGCTGGCTTCCAGTTGTGCCATACAGGGCGAAAATACCATGAGCGGGATAGAGACAACCCAGCAGGCTGCGGCCAGCGCTGCCCCGGAAATGCACCGTGTTACGCTGCGTATCGGTCTATTTTTCGACGGGACAGGCAACAATCGGGTCAATAGCTACATCGCGGCTCGTTGCCGTGCGCAGGTCGTGATAAATAACTCACACATTAGAGAGTGCGCGGGGCGCCATACCCAGCCTGCCAGTAGTTACAGCAATGATTTAAGTAATGTGGCCAGGTTGTATGAACTGTATTGTCAGCAGTTCAAGGTAAGCGCGACGAAGAATGGAGGGGCTGCGTGCTGGCCGATTTATATAAGCGGTATCGGCACAACGTCCGGTAAGTGCGATTCAGTATGGGCGGGCCAAAGTTTCGGGCGTGGCAGCACGGGTGTCATCGCCAAGGTTGCCAAGGGCGTTAAAAAGCTTGGTGCCGTCCTTGACGCTTTCAAGGCCGAGAACCCAGGGTGCGTTATCGATGGGCTGGAACTCGATCTTTTCGGCTTCAGTCGCGGTGCCGCAGCCGCCCGGCACTTTGCCAATGAAGTATTGAAGCAGGCAAAAGGCGCCCTTGGCCCCTTACTCGATCAGAGGCAAATCCCATGGAGTGAAGATTTCGCCTGGCATAACGCAAGCGTGAAATTGAAAGTGATCGGCTTGTTCGACACCGTCGCGGCCATAGGTAGTATCGAAGATTGGGGTAATGTGCGGGACGCCGCGAACCGTGGGGTCAATCTCTACCTGCCTCCCGGGTCGGCACAGCAGGTGTTGCACCTGGTCGCCGGCGACGAGTTGCGGCGTAACTTCGCCTTGAACAGCGTTGCCCCGGATTGGTCGAAGGAGGTCGTGGTGCCTGGGGCGCACTCGGACGTTGGCGGTGGCTATCATCCGCAGGTGCGGGAAAAGCTATTTCTGACCCGGCCGCGCCGAAGCATCGTAAGCCTCGATACGCACTGCCACGCCAGCGGTGCCTGGCTGGAAAGCGATTTGGATCTGCAGGCGATTGATGCCAGTCAATGGCTCGATCCTCTGGATGTAGGCGCTTCGTTGCGCGTCGAGTGTTGTGAAAGCTATCCCGGCGCAGGCAGTAACAAGGTCGGCGTTAAAACGATCCTGGCCGCTGTGAGTCTGGAACGTCGCGTATTCGGTCATCTTTCCAGGGTCTATTTACGCGTGATGCACGCGCTGGCCTGTGCCGAAGGGGTGCCTCTGGGGCCGATACCTGACACCCCCGAGTTGAGGCTTGTACCCGAGTTGCAAGTGGTTGCGCAAAAGCTGATTGCCTACGCCAAGGGCGGCCCCGACACGCTCGATGAAAGTGAACGGCGCATGTTGCGTCAGCGCTATATCCATCGCTCCGCTCACTGGAACGCCGCAGTCGGTAGTGGTGGCAGTCTGAGTGGCGCTGTTTTCGTCCATGCACCACAGCCTGGCGGGCGTGTTCATCACCCCCACGTCAGTCAGCCCGGTTATCCCCGATGAGGTATCAGCGAGGGCGCTGGGCGAAGGGTCCGTGCTGGGATTTTGTTACCGGTTATGTAACGAAGCTATGCGGGCGATAGCTTTTTCCCGGCGGGGCAAGTCTCTATGATGGCGACATCGTTAGGTTGCTTGTTAAATCCGGGGAGAATGCTCATGCACAGCAAAGTCGATGTCGCCGTGATGATAGGTACAGGGGTTCCGCCTTCAATGCGTGCTCAGGGGCGTCGCGTTTGTTGGGTGGTGCTGCTCAATGGGGAGCGGCGCGGAACCGCTTTTTCCTCCCGCAGCGAAGCAGAAGAGTGCCGCGCGGCATGGGCCGCTCAATTGTCGATAGCGGCCTGATCATGGTGTGGATGCGGTATGGGTGCTACTTGGTCAAATGCAGCCGCTCATTGAGTTCATCTACAACGAGCGACCATTCGGCGTCTTCGCGCAATTCTTCTTTCAGGAATCGCGCCTGTTGCGGTGTCCAGAATTCGGCCTCGGAGAGCTTGATGTTTTCTGGCAGAAAGTGGCTGGAGACGAATGCATCGATACTGGCCGGGTCGGACTCAAGGCCCAGTTGTTCGAAGAGGGTGGCCAGCGTAGGCGTAGTCAATTCCATGTGATCTCCTTGACGGGAAAAACCCGTGCAGTGGTGGAAGCCGTTAATAAAGCGGTGGCAACGTATCTGAGGCCCGCGCTCGGCAAGAGTTCGACGGGATAAGCGGGCAGTGACAGATTCTTTTTACACTCGATCCTGAGCGCCGATGGCCAGCAAAGGTAACCGGCGAGTACTGGCCCTCCCGACTGCAGTGAGCTAGAGGCTCAAAGCACCCGCATCGACCGCTTCTTTCAAGGCTTTGGCAGCGTCTTTTGCGGCAGTCGCAGCAACATCTGCTGTTTTAAACCACCGGTCTTTTTCGACTTGGTGGTAGCTGATTGCGTTTTTTGCTTCTTTGGCGCGCATCACGATTACAGCCTGGAACTCGCCGTCGACTTCTTTGGCTTCGCCCCAGATGAAGAACTCGCCAATATCAAATTCAATCACTATTACCTTCCCATGGATGACGAGTGACTACGCTACGGCACGCAGGCGTATCGTCTGTTTTTTTGATGTTGGCGAGTATGGCAGTTGTTGAGGTGGACAGGCGGGGTTTAGTTCTCACGATGACGAATGACAGGTTATCGGGAGTCGGACGTTAACGAGTGGATTTCTGCTCTCCGCGTCGTCGCCGGACGAAAGGTATATACCCTGTAGGGGGGGCTAACCGGTAGAATCGTATTTTTATTCCTGAATACGTTGCCTGCTATTCTCTGGCAACCGAAAGCGCGATTTCCTGCAAGGCTGGACGCCCAGGTGGCGAGACGCCGAGTCGGTTATCCATTAATATTCTGTGCCGGGTTGTTGGCAGACGCCTGGGCTCCAAGTTGACAATCTTTCTCGAAACGTCAGGGAGACTGGATCAAGGTCAGTCAATATTTTTTGTGCGACGAACAGGGGCGGAAAATAGCTATATCCAACCCGTTTTGTGTGGTGCTCGAACGTTGTCGGGCAAGATAATTTTCAAGTTAGAGGACTCGTCATTGGCAGTAAGTAATCTGGATATGCACGCATTATTCGTGCTTGGCGATCTTCGTGCCAAGCTAGTCAAGCAATTCCAATCCCGTTTTGTCTATGTCACCGAGCAAACCGCCGAAGGCATCTACATCGCTGAAATTGATACCGAAACCGCGTTGGTGGTAGACGACAAGCAGCGTCTGGAACTCAAAGTAGGCGATCACTTTCGTGCGGCAGTATTGCCCAGCCGTGAAGGCGGTAAGTTAGAACTGAAGTTTCGAGATATCAAGTTGACCGTCTATGGTCTGGGTGATTACGCCTACGTTAATACGCCTGATGGCCACGGTATTGTGTTCAAGGAAGGCCGTGCCGTGGTTACGGTCTTTGCCGCCAACGAGCAGTTGCAAGGTACGTTGAGCAAGACCCTGAAAGCCGTTACCGGCAAAGCCGCGAAATGGCGCAAGGGTGAGCTGACATTCAAGGCCAGTGAATAATACGAGAACAAGACGCTGCGTTTTGCTCGCGAATGAACGAGTGTGCACCGTATAAGGCAACCCCTCGAAGCCGGGCTCCGTCGAAAAGGAACCTCTGCGCCGATCTGCTGACAGAGTATTTTGAAACCATGGGAACCGAATACGTCATCACGGGCGACGCTGAGCGCGGTATCAAGCCGATGGCGCCCTAGCTGCGTAGTGTGTCGGATTTGCCTCGGTACAAAGATGTGTTCAAAGCCCCCGAGTTACCGGGCAAAGGGCGAATTTTGAACAGCCCAATGGGTTGGACTTCTGGCGTGGTCAACGGCTAGAAGCTCAAGGCGTATGGGCTCGAGAAAAGCTATGTGAATTTTCAAAGCGGGTCGGGCGCAGCACGGGATGCCGAAATCTCCTCGTCCATGAAACGAGTCCGGCCGGTATTGTTCTATTACTGGTCGCCGACGCCGCTGTTGGGCCGCTACAAATTGATTCAACTTCAGGAGCCGGCCTTTGATGCATCCGCTTGGGAAACCCTGACCGATGCGAAAAATCTCAATCCGCAGCCGACGTTCTTCGGTCTACGCTGAGCATCGGGGTTTCCAGACCGTTTAAGCGGCACTATCCGCAACCGGTAGCGTTCTTCGAGAAGGTTGATCTGCCAATGGGTCCGCTGAACAAGGCGTTGGCGGACATGAGCGAAAAACACCTGGCCCCACGGGATGTTACCCAAGTGTTCCTCAAGGAACACCCGGATGTCTGGAAGGCCTGGCTGCCCGAAGACATTGCGACCAAGGTCAGCGCCAGCTTGAAATGAGGCGGCATAGCTGAAATGCCGCCCATCAGTTACCGCCCGGATCACCTTCGTTGCGATCGCCACTGACCTCTGGCGGTACGTCATCCCCCGCCATGCGTTTGCGGAACAGTCCGGTGCGGGCCAGCAACAGGGTCGTGACCGGCACAGTGATAGACAGCAGTACCGGGATCAACCAGGCGTGAATCACCGGTTCGGATTTCAGCGCCGAAAAATAGATGATCGACGCCAGCGCTACACACCATGCGCCCAAGGTGGACGCTAGTGCGGGTGGGTGCATTCGCTGAAAGAAATCTTTCATGCGCAGCAGACCGAGAGCGCCGGTCAGGGCGAACAGGCTGCTGGCGACTAATAGCGCCGCAGTGATGATCTCGACCCAGAATGGCAGCACGCTGAGCGAATTCACTCGATCACCTCGCCGCGCAGCAGGAACTTCGCCAGCGCGAAGGAGGCGACGAAGCCGAACAGCGCAATCAACAGCGCGGCCTCGAAGTACATGTCGCTGGCGTAGCGGATGCCCAGCACCAGCATCATCAACATGGCAATGATGTACAGGTAGTCCAGAGCGAGGACCCGATCCTGCGCAGACGGGCCCTTGAACAGCCTAATAAAGGTCAGCACCATCGCCATCACAAAGATGAACAGGCTGAGCAAAATGGCGTTGGAGAGCAGGGCACTCATTGGAAAATCTCCATCAGCGGGCGTTCGTAACAGTGCTTGAAGTGTTCGATGAACTGCGCCTCATCGTTCAGATCGAACACATGCATCAGCAACACGCTACGGTCCAGGGCCAGTTCGGACCACACCGTGCCCGGAATGACCGTGGTGATCATCGACAGGGCCGCCAGGCCATTGGCATCACGCAGGTCAAGCGGCACTTTGACGAACGCTGAGCGGGGTGGTCGTCGTTTAGCGTTCCACACCGTCCAGCTCACGGCAATGTTCGATGACACCACGTCGCATCCCACCCGCAGGAACAATTTCAGCATCACGCCAGGCCTGCGAATCCGTACCGGCAGAGGGCGCAACGGCTTCATCAGCAAGGGGGCGACAACCCCAAGCAATGCGCCGAGCAACAGATTGCCGGGGCTGAGAGACAGGTTCAGTACCAGCCAGAGCAACCAGAGCGCCAGCGATAGCAACGGGGCAGGGAACAGGCGCTTCATGGCTGCACCTGCTGGGCAGCAGCCGTGGTCGGGCCGGGCAGTGGGCGGGTGGCCATGACTGACAGCACGTATTGCTGCGGATCATGCAGGGCCGCCGCAGTGTCCTGGGTGTAGCGCAGCAGCGGCTCGGCTTTGAACGTGAGCGCAATGCACAAACCCAACAGGATCAGGATGGGCAGGCACTCATTGCGGCGCAGCTTAGGCGAAGGTCGCTCCCTCGGAGCCCAGAAACGCTGAATGCCGACGCGAGAAAAGGCGATCAGCGAGGCCAGTCCGGAGAAGATCAACAGGCTGATCAGGACCCAACTGGCACCTGAAATCGATTCGTCCTTGGCCACATCCAGCCCGAGTGGATTGAGCAAAGCGCTGAGCAACGTCAGCTTGCCAATAAAGCCGGACAGAGGCGGCATGCCAATGATCAATAAGGCGCAAGCGATGAAGCTCAGCCCAAGGAAGGCCATGGTCCTCGGGATCACCTGACCCACCACGGCTTTCTGTTCCTCGTCGAGGTTTATACCCGGCAGTGGCTGCAACGATTCCAGCGGACGAGGCCGCTCCGCGTCTTCAAAGAGGGGGATTTCGTTCTCTGAGCGCGAGCGCTCTATCAGTTCGGCCAGCAGAAACAGGGCGCTGAGAGTCAGGGTCGAGCTGACCAGATAGAACAGTGCGCCAGCGGTCAGGCTGGGTTGGGCAAAGCCGATGGCCGACAGCAGGATACCTGCCGACACCAGAATGCTCAGACTGCCCAGGCGTTCTAGGCGTTGCGCGGCCAGAATCGTTACGGCTGCCGTGAAAATCGTCGCCATGCCGCCGTAGATCAGCCAGTCGCCGCCAAAAAAAGCTGAGGCGCCTGCTTGCCCCGAGAATAGCAGGGTCCAGAGCCGCAACAGGGTATAGACACCGACTTTGGTCATGATCGCGAACATCGCTGCCACAGGGGCGCTGGCTGCCGAGTAGGCCGGCACCAGCCAGAAATTCAGCGGCCACATGCCTGCCTTGGCGAGGAACGCCGTGGCAAGAATCGCGGCGCCAGCATGCAACAGGCCGCGATCGGATTCGGGCACTAACGGGATCTTTATTGCCAGATCGGCCATATTCAAGGTGCCGGTCACGCCATAAATCAGTGCCGCTCCAATCAGGAACAACGACGAGGCCACCAGGTTGATGGTGATGTAATGCAGGCCCGCTGAGACCCGTGCGCGTCCCGAACCGTGGAGCATCAGGCCATAAGACGCGGCCAACAGCACTTCGAAGAATACGAACAGGTTGAACAGGTCAGCGGTCAGGAAGGCCCCGTAAAGGCCCAACAGCTGGATCTGGAACAAGGCGTGAAAGCTGGCGCCGGCCCGGTCCCAGCGGGCCAGGGCGAAGAGCAGCGCACAGACACCGATGATCCCGGTCAGCACCAGCATCAGCGCGGAAAGATGATCGACCACCAGCACGATGCCAAAGGGCGCTTCCCAGTTACCCGGCAGGTATACGCCGATAGAGCCCGTGGTACCTGCCTGCTGGACCCATATCAATAAACTGATCGAGATCGCCAGCCCAAGTAAGGTGGAGAGCAGGTTGATTCGGGCTTTCAACGGACGATGCTTTTCGCCGAGCATCAACATCAGGGCGGCGGTCAGCAGGGGGAGCAGAATGGGGGCGACGATCAGTTGATTCATCAACGTCATTCTTTAGGCTCCCGACCATCCACATGGTCGGTGCCGGTCAGGCCCCGCGAGGCCAGTAGCAGTACCAGAAACAGAGCGGTCATGGCGAAGCTGATGACAATCGCCGTCAAGACCAGGGCTTGCGGCAGGGGGTCGGTGTAATTGAGCAAGTCTTGCGGCACTCCGTCCTTGATGATCGGTTCCTTGCCAATAAACAGGCTGCCCATGCTGAAGATGAACAGGTTGACCCCGTAGGACAGCAAGCACAGCCCCATCACCACTTGAAAGGTTCGAGGTCGCAGGATCAGCCAGACGCCCGAGGCAACCAGTACACCGATGGCGATTGCGATGACTTCTTCCATCAGACGGCTCCTTGCGTTGCTATGGGCTTGGGCAGCGAGGTCGGACGATGGCTTCGCACCGATTGGTGAGCCAAAGCAGTGAGGATCAGCAGCGTCGAGCCGACCACCACGGCGTACACGCCGATATCGAAGAACAGCGCACTGGCGAAGTGGATATCGCCCAGCAGCGGCAACTGCAGGTGCGCGGTATGGGTGGTCATGAACGGGTAGCCGAGTGCCATCGAACCCAGCCCGGTGAACATCGCAAACAACATTCCGA
This sequence comes from Pseudomonas sp. 10C3, assembly GCF_036346185.1. Lineage (NCBI taxonomy): Bacteria > Pseudomonadati > Pseudomonadota > Gammaproteobacteria > Pseudomonadales > Pseudomonadaceae > Pseudomonas > Pseudomonas sp. 10C3. The sequence continues at coordinate 169,111 of NZ_JASJVE010000007.1, forward strand.
TGCCCATCCAGCGCAGTGGACGCAGGCTCATTTGCGCTTCGACCCACTGCGTTCCCGCCACCATGTATTGAAGAATGAAGGCCACGGACATCACCAGCCCAGCGACGAATCCGCCGCCTGGCAGATTATGCCCGCGCATGAACAGATACATTGAAATCACCAAGGCAATCGGCAACAGCAAGCGTACCAACACCGCTGGCACCATCATGAAGCCCAGTGCGGTGTCACTGGCGCTGCGCGGATTAACCAGGTCGGTGACCACGTCACGCGCCAGCAAGCGTTGCTGAGCGGGCAGCGGAATGCTTTCTTTAGGGGGGCGGAAGCGCCTCAGTAGCGCAAATATCGTCAGGGCGACGGCCGCCAATACAGTGATTTCGCCCAAGGTATCGAAGCCACGGAAGTCCACCAGCATCACGTTCACCACGTTGCTGCCGCCGCCTTGAGGGAGGGCGCGGCTGAGATAGAACGAGGAAATCGTATTGGGCGTTGGCCGAGTCAGCATCGCATAAGACAGCAGCGCCATGCCGCCACCGACCATCACCGCCAGTAGCAAGTCACGCAGACGACGTGCCCGAGCCTGGCTGAGGGTGCTCGGCAGTGGCGCGACGTTTTCGTTGCGTCGTGGCAGCCAGCGCAGGCCCAGCAGAATCAGCACGGTGGTGACCACCTCCACCACCAACTGGGTCAGAGCCAGGTCCGGGGCAGAGAACCAGACGAAGGTGATGCAGATCATCAATCCGCAGACGCTGACCATGGTCAGTGCCGCGAGACGGTGATATTTGGCCTGCCACGCGGCGCCGAGTGCGCAGGCAATCGCAATCAGCCACAGCGTTACGAACACCGCTGAGCCTGGAATCTTTGGTCTATCACCCCAGGTCAGGCCACTGTGGTAGAGCGGAATCAGTCCGCCAACGAATGCGACCAGGACCAGCAGAAATAGCTGGGCCTGCAGGCGGCGGGTGCTGATCTTTCGCGCGAAACGCCGTGCGCAACGCACCATCAATACCAGGCTGCGCTCGAACAGATGCTTGCCATTGAGGCGGGAGACCAGGGGCGCACCGGTAAATCGCTCCTGTTTGAAGGCCGGGCGCAACAATAGGTACAGCACGATTCCGCCGACCATGGCCAGCAGGCTCATGATCATCGGCGTATTCCAGCCATGCCAGATCGCCAGGTTGTATTCGGGCAGCGTGCCCCCCACGACCGGCCGTGCTGCAGTGGCCAACAGCGGGCCCACGGACTGTGCGGGGAAGATGCCGACGATCAGGCAGACCAGCACCAGTAGCTCCACCGGTGCGCGCATCCAGCGTGGCGGTTCGTGAGGTGCATGGGGCAGGTCGGTGGCTTTCGGACCGAAAAATACATCCACGGTAAAGCGCAGCGCATAGACGACGCTGAAGCTCCCGGCAATGGTCGCGATGACAGGCAGAGCCATCTCGACCCACGCGGTAGAAGAGATGAACACGGTCTCGGCGAAGAACATTTCCTTGGAAAGAAAGCCGTTCAGCAGCGGAATCCCGGCCATTGACGCACTGGCGACCATGGCCAGGGTGGCGGTATACGGCATCATCTTGATCAGGCCGCTGAGCCGCCGAATATCGCGGGTACCGCTTTCATGGTCGATGATCCCGGCGGCCATGAACAGCGAGGCCTTGAAGGTGGCGTGATTGAGAATATGGAACACCGCCGCCACGGCGGCCAATGGACTGTTCAGGCCAAGTAGCAGGGTGATCAGCCCCAGATGGCTGATGGTCGAATAGGCCAGCAGGCCCTTGAGGTCGGTCTGGAAAATCGCTGTGTAGGCACCCAACAGCAACGTGCAGGCGCCGGCCCCGCCGACGATCCAGAACCATTCTTCAGTGCCCGACAATACCGGCCAGAAACGCGCCAGTAAAAATACCCCGGCCTTGACCATGGTCGCTGAGTGCAGGTAGGCCGAAACCGGGGTTGGGGCGGCCATGGCGTGGGGCAGCCAGAAGTGAAAAGGGAACTGCGCGCTCTTGCTCAAGGCGCCAATCAGTATCAACGGCAGCAACACCGGGTACAGGGCGTGGGCGCGAATTACGTCACCCGCCGCCAGTACCTTGTCCAGGTCGTAACTGCCGACCACATGGCCGAGCAGCATGACCCCCACCAATAAGGCGAGGCCGCCAGCCCCGGTGACCACCAGCGCCATGTAGGCGCCTCGGCGGGCATCGGCGCGATGGTGCCAGTAGCCGATTAGCAAGAAGGAGAAAAGACTGGTCAGCTCCCAGAAAAATACGATCTGGATCAGATTGCCGGAGATCACCAGGCCCAGCATGGCACCCATGAACGCTAGGAAAAAGGCGAAAAAGCGCGGTACCGGGTCGTCGGGTGACATGTAATAACGTGCATACAATGACACCAGCGCACCGATGCCCAACACCAGCATGGAAAACAACCAGGCAAAACCATCCATTCGCAGAACGAAATTCAGGCCCAGGCTTGGTAACCAGAAGAATTCCTGGCGAATCACACCGCCGTCAGCGATCTGCGGGTACCACAGGGCGACCTGGACCGCGCCTATCAGACTCACCAGACCTGCGAGGATGGACTCGGTATTACGCGCGTTGTGCGGCAAAAGGGCCGCGAGACAGCTGCCGATAAAAGGCAAAAGCAGTAGAACTATCAGGGACATAGGTTTCTAATCTGCTGGGAATTATCTGGAATCATACGTGTCAGGTCCCAGATCACCAACTCGCAAGCTGTGGCAGAATCCTACAAAGGCTAAAGGCAAGGGTAGTTGGGGGCCCGGTTTTACGAGGGATTTATTGTGACGGGGCTGTCGCTTTCGCGAATGAAGGCACTCGGTGTTGCTGGGCTCAATCGGCCTCGCTCAACACCTCACCTCGATCTTTTTCGTCTTTCACTGCCGCCTTGGCCCGCACTTTAAGTTCGCTGACAATGACCCCTGCAACGATTAATGCCGCACCGAGCAAGGCGATGGCGGGTAAGCGTTCACCGGCCAGACGCCCGGCAATTCCGGCCCATACCGGCTCACCGGCATAGATCACGGTGGCACGGGTCGGCGAAACGGTTTTCTGCGCCCAGTTCATTGCGACTTGAATCGCCGCGCTGGCGGCCCCGAGGCCCACCGCGCTGATCACCAGCAACCATGAGAACGGTGGAAGTGGCTCTCCGGTCGGGACGACCATCAGAAACGACAATACCGAGGCGGTTGCCAGTTGCACTACCGTTACTCGACGCACGTCGACTTTGCCAGCGTAGGCGCCGATCAGAATAATTTCGCCGGCAATTGCCACAGCGCTGACCACGGTGGCTATTTCACCGGGGCTGAAATTCAGCGAGGCGCCATTGGGCCCGGACAGCAGCATCAACCCGGCGAAGGCCAGGCCAATGCCCAGGCTTGGCATAAGACCCGGACGACGTCCCAGCACCAGCCATTGCAACAACGGTACGAAAGGCACATACAACGCGGTGATAAAGGCAGACTGGCTACTGGGAATGGTTTGCAGGCCGATGGTTTGCAGGCCATAGCCGAGCATGATCGACACACCGATGAACACCCCGGCCTTGAACTCGAGCAGCGTCAGGTCGCGTAGAATTCGCAGGGAAAAGAGGGCAACGATGCTCGCGGCGGCAGCGAACCGCAGCCCGACGAAAAACAACGGTCCACTGGACGTCAGTGCATGCTGCACCAGCAGAAACGTCCCGCCCCAGATCACGGTGATCAGGATCAATACAGCTTCTGCTTTACTGATTCGTGGCGTCAGGCGGGTAGACTTCATGGTGTTCACCGGGCTATTGGGGCTTGCGTGTGACAAAGGTGAGACGCAGAATGCGTCGAAAGTGGGCAGTATACTGCGCAAATCGAATTAGGCGAGCAATATAGTGCACAAAGACATCGCTCAGAGAGCCCCGGTGCTACAACACGTCAGTCAGAATGTGCGCCGTTTGCGCAATGCCGCAGACCTTAGTCAGAGTGCCTTGGCAGAGAAATCCGGGGTGAGCCGCAGAATGCTGGTGGCAATCGAGGCGGGCGAGAAAAACGTTAGCCTGGCAACCCTTGATCGGGTCGCCGATGCGCTGGACGTGGCGTTCAGCGATTTGATCCAGGCCCCGGATGTGCGCGATCCCAGCCGCATCAACGAGGTCGCGTGGGCGGGACTGATCCCTGGCAGCAAAGCAGTGCTCCTGGCAAAGGCCGTGGCCAAGCGCGAAGTCGAGTTGTGGGAGTTTTGCCTGGAACCGGGTGAGGTTTATGCGTCGGAAGCCGACCCTGAAGGCTGGAGTGAGCAGGTCTATGTGTTCGAAGGTTGCTTGAACATCGGTCTGGTCGATACCGTCCACCGCGTTGAACGCGGCGAGTTCTACATGTTCGCCAGCAGTCAGGCCCATACCTATCGAAACGATGGGCCGGTGGCTGTTCGGTTTGTGCGCAACGTGGTGCTGTAAGCCGTTCACGGAAGAGGGGTGATGGCTCGCGAACTGTTTGCCCAACAACAGCGTTTGAACACTGTGTAGGTTTGCTGGACTTTTTCACTGTCAGATTGCAGGCAAGGCCAAGAAAAGCGATCATTTTTGATCAGGCATGCCCTGTGCAAGGTCGGTGGCAGACATTACTTTTTGCTGCGCTTTTTGAAGGATAGGGGAATGACCGAGTCGCATTCAGGGCAGGCGATTTCTGCCGTCCGTACAGCCGATATTTTAATTGTGGGTGGCGGCTTGAGCGGCAGCATGTTGGCTGCGCAATTATTGAGACTGCCGGGTAAACGACGGATTTTGATTATCGAGTCGCGCAGTGAGCTGGGGCGTGGCGAAGCCTACAGCGCGACTGAATTGGGCCACACCCTCAATGGAAATGCTGCACGCATGGGTGTCGATCCAGACAACCCCGATGACCTGACCCAATGGCTGGGCGACTACATTGCGGCTGGCGGCTGGCCGGAGTCTGCCGGGCAACACGTACCCGTGGCAGAGCTGTTCCCGCCACGGGGTATTTTTGGTCTGTATGTGCAGCAACGATTGGCGGATGCGCGGGTGCTCGGCGCTTCATACGGATCTAGCCTGGAACATGTGCGCGGCGAAGCAACTGATCTGGAAAGCAGTGATGCGGGTGTGCGGATCACCCTGAGTGATGGCCGCCAATTACAGGGCACGTTTGCGGTGCTGGCCACCGGCATGTTCCCTGCTGCGCGCACCTCACAACGCGAGTCCAGCGGGCTTAATGCGGCGTCTGTCGATCCGTGGGATGTCGACGCCATGCGCGAGCTCGACCCTTTGGCAAACGTACTGATCATCGGCTCGGGCCTGACCATGGTCGATGCATTGGTGTCCTTGGAGCAGGCCGGGCATCGCGGACCAATCGACGTGTTTTCCCGTCACGGTCTATTGCCCCACGTCCGCCGCCAGCCGCCGGTGTGGGTGGATTTTCTGGCCGAAGATCACAGTATTCGCAGCACGCGTCAGCTGCTGCGCAAGGTCCGCGAGGAATGCGAACACGCCATTGCTGACGGGATTGATTGGCAGGCGCCGCTGGATACGGTTCGTGCGCACATTGGCCGTCTGTGGTCCCAGGCCAGCGATGTGCAGCGTCGGCAATTCGTTCGCCATGTGCGGCCCTGGTGGGAAAGCCATCACCATCGTTCACCACCGCCAAGTGCAGCACTGCTGGCGCGACGTGTGGAAGAGGGACGGCTGACCATTCACGCCGCGTCATTGCAGGGGGTGGAAGTGCTGCCGACAGGGCAGGTACAGATTCGCATCCGTCGTCGCGGAGAGTCTGAGTCGTCGCACGTCATTGGCGATGCCTTGATTAACTCCACGGGCATCGAATACGACTGGCGTCGGGTGGACCGTGCATTGCCCAGGCAGCTTTTGGCGCGGGGCCTTATCCTCCCAGGTCCGCTGGCGCTAGGGATTGCCGCGCAGCCCGATGGTGCGTTGCTTGACGCGCAAGGGAACGTCTCACCGCGGCTGTTCGCCATGGGGCCGCCGTTGCGCGGAATGTGGTGGGAAAGTACTGCAGTAACCGACGTCGCCAGTCAGGCCAAAGCCCTGGCGGAGCGATTGGCTTCTCTGGATAAACACTGACTCATAAAAAACGCCGCTCAGCGGATATGCGCTGAGCGGCGTTCGTTCACGTCACTGGGATTCAATCCAGAGCGAGCAGTCCTTAGCGGATGCTGCTGATGCTGCTGATGCTGCCTTTGTTACCGGTAACCTTGACGTTGACCTTCTTGAACAGAAAGTAGTCTTCAACGCTGACTTCGTAGCGAGGTGCGACGATCAGGTCGGAACCGGAGCTTTTCACCGCTTTGAACGCGGCGGCAGCTTTCACTGCGGAGATCGGGTCAGGCAGGCCGATTGCGGAACCGCCCGCACCACCGTAAGTAACGCCATCGGCGAACTGGGTATCGCCACCCACGTTAAGCCAGCCGAACAGGATCGTGGTGGATGATTCGCCGCTGATTTGTTCCCCTACTTTCACATCGGCTTTCAAGTCAGCGGTGACCGAGCCAGCAATCGGCGCGGTTGGCTGGCTCATGTTATAGCTCACGCAGCCGCTGGTCGTTGCGATCAGGGTGGCGACAGCGGCAGCAAGGTATAACTTCTTCATGTGTGGTGACTCCTGGTGGTTTGTGCTCGGGCATAAATAAGCCGGCGCAACCATAACGGGAGTCGACCCCTGAATCTGTCAGACGCTTCCTGCATAGATGCAGGGTTCGTGACTAGGTTTAGTAGGGGATTTCGTACGGTATTAAATAGTTAATATTTCCCCCCGTAAATGCTGGGTTTGAGCAGTCGAAGATACTGTCGTTTCTGATCGAAGCGTTACGGTCCTACACCTTTTTACTTCGTGCCAGACACCTGATCGGCGTTCAGATTGATAGCTGAAGCACGCGATCTCCTGCCGTCTGTTCAGTGGGACGACGTTTGTTCACTGCCAGCTCGCCAATCTTGATCAGGCGGGTCCGCGTGACGTTGCGGCTCAAACCGAGCAAGTTGGCGGTGTGCACCTGGTTGTAATGGCTGAAGCGATAGGCCGCGCGCAACAGGGCGTCTTCGACTTTTTCGTGCAGGGCACCGGCCTGCTCTTCGAACAGGGTCTGGAACGCTCGCGTCAGCAGCGCCGCGGCGGAGTCGTCAACAGGCGCCGTATCATCCAGGCGCTCGATGCGCATGTTCGACAAGCGCAGATCGTTGTGCTGGATCAACCCGTTGCGGCAGATGAGCAGGGTATGGTGGATGACGTTTTCCAGCTCGCGGATATTACCCGGCCAGCTGTAGCTCCTGAGCTTGTGTTCGGCTTCTGCGCTGATGCTGATCGGGCCATAACCCAAGCGCTTGCTATAGACCTCGATGAAGTGCCGGGTCAATGGCAGGATATCGCCGGGACGCTCGCGCAGCGGGCTCAACTCCAGGCTTACCACGTCCAGCCGGTAATACAGATCCTCGCGAAAATGCCCTGCATTGATGGCTTTCTCCAGCTGCACGTTGGTGGCCGCCAGGACCCGCACATCAATGGGGATGCTTTTACGTGAGCCCAGACGCACCACTTCACGCTCCTGCAACACCCGGAGCAGTTTTACCTGGATGGGCATTGGCAGATCGCCGATCTCATCTAGGAACAGCGTGCCGCCATTGGCCTCTTCAAACCAGCCGGCTTTAGCGCTGAGGGCGCCGGTGAAGGCCCCTTTTTCGTGACCGAACAACTCGGCCTCGACCAGTGATTCGGAAAAGGCTCCGCAGTTGACCGCCACGAAGGGGCGATTGCGTCGGGCGCTGAGGTTATGGATATGGCGCGCGACCAGCTCCTTGCCGGTGCCGGTCTCGCCGATGATCAGCACACTGGCTTCGCTGGGCGCGACCTGCTGCACATGCGCCAACAGGGCTTGGGATTTTGGATCTTCGAAGACCTGAGCGGTGGCCCGGATCGACGTCGCCAAAGCTGGCGATGGGGGTAAGGTCAGAAGCTGCATGGGCATCTCTATCACTATGAGTAGAAGGTCGGAACAGGCAGAGATCGGTTCAATGCCCAGTCACCCAGTTCGTGGAGTTTGTAATCCACAGGATCGTGCAAGGTCTGAGTGCGCAGGTTGCGCCAATGCCGGTCGAGACGCAGGGACGCGTGGGTCGAGCGCGCCCCCGTCACCTCGAACAGCTTGCTACACAGCTCCAGGCCTTGGCGGCTGGCGGCGACTTTTGCGGTGGCGATCGCTGTTGCCAGATAACCACGCTCCTCGTTGCTTAGATCCGGGCCTTTGGCCCAAGCGGCATCGAGCAGTTCGGCGGCCCGTTCTACCAGCAACCGCACGCCTTCCAGCGCTATCCAGAACTCCCCGTAGTGTGCCAACACATAAGGGTCCTGGCGGATGTCCTCGGCCGTGGATTTGAACCAGGTGCGGGTTTCGGTGAGGGTGTATTGCCGCGCTTCATTGAAGGCCCCCTCGGCGATACCGAGAAACATGTGGGTGAACGTCAGTTGCGCGATCAGCGGACGCAAGCAGGCAAAGGGCGTACTCAAAGGACCGGGGTCAAGGAGCAACTCCGACTCGTCGACCCGCACCCGCTCAAAGCTGGCACTGCCGCTGTCGGTCTGACGCTGGCCCATGTTGTTCCAGTCTTTATGCAGGGTGATACCGCTGCGCCCGCTGGGGATGGCGGCGATCAGCAACTTGCCGCCCGCCGTTTCGTCCACGGCCGAAGCGATCAGCATCTGTGAATCGCTGGCCCCGGAGCAGAAGCTTTTTTTGCCGGAGAACTCCCGCCAGCCGTTGAATGTTTTGACGACAGTGCGTGTGTCCAGCGGGTTGAGGGCGTTGCCCCAGAACCAATTCTTGCGCGCGGTCTGCTCGAACCAGGGCTGCCATTGTTCCGGCTTGGCGAACAGGCGCACGGTGGCCAACATCAAATGATGGAAACCGAAGACATGAGCGATGGAACTGTCGACCTTGGCGAACTCGCGAACGATGTCTAAGGTTTCACTCCAGCGCCCACCTAGCCCGCCATATTGACGAGGAATGCTTAGCGCCAGCAGGCCGCTTTCGCGCAGTGCGTCGCGCTCGGCTTTGGGAGTGCCACCACGTTCATCACGCTCTGCGGCGGTTTCGGCAAATTGTGCAGCCAGTTTTTGGGCTGTCTGCAAGGGCGTGGACGGGGCGCTTGGCGGCTTGGCAGTCACACGGGTTTCCTCAAGGGTTAATGCAGGGTCGGACGGAAGTGTCACGCCCCCCCGATCCTGTTCAGGCTGTGTGAGCAGACTTGCCTGCGAAAACGGTATGTCAGGCGCAACCGATCACTTGGCCTGAGGCGGCAAGTCATTGGCGATCATTTCGCCAAATGGCCCGGTCAGGTTGGTGATCCCGCGACCGGCCAGGCTCGCGTAGGGCTCGGGCAGCAGCGGAAACACCAACTCGGCGAAGCGGTAGGCTTCTTCGAGGTGCGGGTAGCCGGAGAAGATGAAGCTCTCGATCCCCAGGTCCGCATATTCTTTGATCCGTGCCGCGACCTCTTGCGGGTTGCCCACCAGCGCGGTGCCAGCCCCCCCACGAACCAGGCCGACACCGGCCCACAGATTTGGTGCGATTTCCAGATTATCGCGACGCCCGTCGTGCAGCGCTGCCATGCGTCGCTGGCCCTCGGAGTCGAAGCGCGAGAACGACTTCTGCGCGGCCGCGATGGTTTCGTCGCTGATGTGCTCGATCAGGGTATCGGCGGCTTTCCAAGCCTCTTCGCTGGTTTCACGCACAATCACATGCAGACGAATACCGAAACGCACGGTGCGTCCTTTGCGTGCGGCACGTTCGCGAACGTCAGCGATCTTCTCGGCGACGGCGGCTGGCGGCTCACCCCAGGTCAGGTACACATCCACCTGCTCGGCGGCCAGTTCGTGAGCAGCCTCGGAAGATCCCCCGAAGTACAGCGGTGGATAGGGTTTCTGAATCGGTGGGTATAGCGCTTTGGCGTTCTGCACGCGCAAATGCTTGCCTTCAAAATCCACGGCTTCGCCTTGCAGCACGCGACGCCAGATGTGCAGAAACTCGTCGGTGACTTCGTAGCGCTCGCTGTGATCGAGATAGATACCGTCGCCACGGTTTTCATCCGGGTCGCCGCCGGTCACCACGTTAATCAACAGTCGGCCACCGGACAGTCGATCCAGGGTTGCCGCCATCCGCGCGGACACGGTCGGCGAGATAATGCCGGGACGGATGGCCACTAGATACTTCAGGCGCTCGGTCAATGGCACCAGCGCCGAGGCGATGACCCAGGAGTCTTCGCAAGAGCGGCCAGTGGGGATCAGCACCCCGTGATAACCCAAGTCATCCGCTGCCTGGGCCACTTGTTTGAGGTAATTCAAGGTGACGGGGCGGGCGCCTTTGGTGGTGCCCAGGTAATGGCCGTCGCCGTGAGTAGGGAGGAACCAGAAAACATCCATGACAAATCCTTCAAACAATGTGCAGCCAATTTTTTATGGACGCCGAACAGCAGTACGGCGCGTTATGCAGTAGGGCAAAAAAGCGGTGTCTCAGTCGGTAATGAAGTTCACGGGCTCAGAGCAAGAGCTGTATCAACGAGCCCCCCGTATTCACACCTTGGGCAGCGCTGGCTAGCGTCAGTCACCTGTTCACCGGCAACGCTTTTGTTGAATGACTGTTGCCGGGTAAACAGTTGCTGGGCCAACACTGCATTGAGTCAGTGCTAGTTATAAAGCTTATGAGTTATTCCTCAAAAGAACCTAATTCCATATTTTTATAACTTTAATATATATGTATGAGTCCTATGCTCGGGGCGCTGCAGGCTTGCAGTGCTACGCGAGGCTGCGAGGCCCGACACACTCAAGGCGCCATCATGGGCGCGCACGTAGACGCATCAATGGCGAGCAGTGATGGCATGGGGCATGGTTCGTGTTTAATCGCCGAAAAAGGTACTTCAGTACCGAGAGTCGCCAAGCAGCGGTTCTGGAAAAACTAAATCATGTGATAGTTTTCGCCGTCCAATAGAAACCCCCAAAGGACGACCGGATGCACTCGAATGGAAAATTCTGCGCACCGTTTCTCTTTCTTGTCTGTGCGGCTTTGTTCGGCACCTCCGCAGCTGCGGATACGGAAAAGTCGGATATTGACAACCTCGTGCAAGACGCCGCCCAGGCGATCATGCAGCAGTACAAGATTCCCGGCCTGGCTATTGCAGTTACCGCTAATGGTAAACAAAGCTTCTACAACTACGGGGTGGCCTCCAGGGAAACCGGGCGAAAGGTCACCCGCAATACGCTGTTCGAGATCGGATCGATCAGCAAAACGTTCACGGCGACCCTGGCCACTTACGCTCAGGTCAACGGTCGGCTTGCACTCAGTGACAACCCCGGCAAATATCTGCCGCAGCTCCAGGGCAGCCAGTTGGACAAGGTGACGCTGATCAACTTGGGGACTCATACGGCGGGAGGGTTTCCCCTTCAGATTCCTGATGACGTCCAGAACAACGAGCAGTTGATGGACTACTTCAGGTCTTGGCAGCCCCTTTTCGCCCCTGGCACCTACAGGACTTACGCCAATCCCAGTATCGGCTTGCTTGGGATGATCGCTGCCAAGAGCATGAACATTCCTTTCGATAAGGCTCTTGAGGCCCAGCTTTTCCCGAAACTCGGCATGCACGGCAGCTTCATCAATGTGCCTTCAAGCAATATGCCGCTCTATGCACAGGGCTATAACAAACAGGACGCTCCAGTCAGGCTTAGCCCAGGAGTGCTTGCAGCCGAAGCCTACGGAGTGAAAACCAGCGTCCAGGACTTGATTCGCTTCGTCGAGGTTAACCTGAACCTTACCCAGACAGATGCCACGCTTAAGCGCGCAATCGCCGATACCCATATAGGTTACTTCCAGCTTGGTCCGATGACCCAGGACCTTATATGGGAACAATATGGGTACCCGGTTAGCCTCGATACGCTACTGGAAGGCAACTCTGACAAGATGGCTTATGAGCGTCAGGCGGCCACCGAGCTGACCCCGCCCCAGCCCCCGCAACAGGCGGTCTGGGTGAACAAGACGGGCTCAACCCGCGGGTTTGGAGCCTACGCTGCCTTCATCCCTGAGAAGAAGCTCGGCATTGTGATCCTGGCCAACAAGAATTATCCCAACGAGCCTCGGGTTCGTTTGGCGTATCAAATCCTGAGCAAATTGGATTGCTGCTCGCGAGCAGAGCACTGAGGCATCTACCTGGGCCTACCACGAACGTTTTTCGTGCAGGCGAGTGTGGGGTTTTAAACCTCAGCAGCTGATTTACGGATATCCTCGGCCTCATCGCGAAGCCGAGAGCCGCACCCCATGCGCCACAAAAACCTCACCCGTCGTCTTGACTTGATTACCCTGCAATTGTTTGTCGCCGTGCACGAAGAAGGCACGTTGACTCGGGCGGCTGCGCGGGAGGCGATTGCGGTGTCGGCAGCCAGTAAGCGTTTGATGGAGTTGGAGAATGCACTGGGCATTGGCCTGTTCATGCGTAACGCTAAAGGCATGGCATTGACCGCAGCGGGGGAAACGCTGTTGCACCATGCGCGGCGGATGCTGTTCGATGTGGAAAAAATCGGCCTGGAACTAGGCGAACATATTCAGGGCGTACGCGGTTATGTGCGGATGCTGGCGAACCTGTCGGCGATCATCCAGTTTCTGCCGGAAGACCTGCACGACTTCGTCTCCAGCCATGAGCAAGTGAAAATCGACCTCGAAGAACGCCCCAGCAATGGCGTGGTGCAGGGCATCATTGATGGCGTGGCGGACATCGGCATTTGTTCGATGGACACCGACACCCAAAGCCTGTTCAGCGTGCCTTATCGCCAGGATACGCTGGCGGTCGTGATGCGCAGCGACCATCCCTTGGCCGATCGTGATCACGTGGCCTTTGCCGATACCCTGGACTATGACTATGTCGGTCTGCATGCGGCCAGTTCGATCAACATGCGCACCCACGCAGCGGCTCGTGCCTGCGGGCGGATCGTGCGCCTGCGGATTCATGTCCCAGGTTTTGATGCGGTGTGCCGGATGGTGCAGGCCAATATGGGCATCGGCATCCTGCCGCAAAAGGCGTATGAACTGTTCGGTCGCTCGCTCGGGTTGACGGCGGTGGCGTTGAGCGATGATTGGTCCGAACGCACCTTGTTGCTGGTAGCCCGCGACCAGGCATCGTTGTCACCGGTCAGCTGTTTGTTGTTCGAACACTTGCGCCGCCTGGAAAATCCCGCGAACTAGACACACCACCTCAAGCGTTCGCGTTTCGCGAACGACGCTTGCCAACAGAAGGTTGGATTCTTCAGTGCCTGGTTCTCTAGCCTTGGCTCACGTTACAAGGCTTACATTCCAATAAAAAAATATGAGGCACTGAAGATGACGGCTCCCCTGAGTGGAATCCGCGTTATCGAGATTGGAACACTGATCGCGGCACCCTTCGCGGCGCGTCTGATGGCGGAGTTCGGCGCTGAAGTGATCAAGATCGAATCGATGGGGCAGGGCGATCCTCTTCGTAAATGGCGAAAACTCCACGAGGGCACCTCCCTGTGGTGGTACCTCCAATCACGCAACAAAAAATCCCTTGCACTGAATCTCAAATCTCCCGAAGGCATCGCCATCGTCAAGCAGCTCGCTGAAAGCACCGACGTGCTGATCGAGAACTTGCGCCCCGGCGCCCTGGAAAAACTGGGTCTGGGCTGGGACGTTTTGCATGCGCTGAACCCCAAGCTGACCCTGGTGCGCATCTCAGGCTACGGCCAGACCGGTCCCTATCGTGACCGTCCCGGTTTTGGCGCCATCGGCGAAGCCATGGGAGGTATTCGTTACACCACCGGCACGCCTGGTTCACCGCCAGCGCGGGTCGGCGTCAGCCTGGGTGATTCGCTGGCATCGATGCACGCGGTGATGGGCGCACTGATGTCGTTGCTGCGGGTGAAGACCGGGCAGGGCGAAGGTCAGATTGTCGATGTGTCGCTGGTCGAAAGCGTGTTCAACGTCATGGAAAGTCTGGTACCGGAATACGCCATGCAAGGCCATATACGTGAGCGCAGCGGCGGCGCCTTGCCAGGCATCGCACCTTCCAACACCTACCCGACTGCCGACGGCGCCTACGTGGTGATTGCGGGCAATAGCGACCCGATTTACAAGCGACTGATGCAGGTCATCGGCCGCCCCGACTTGGGCGAAAACCCCGAATTGACGCATAACGATGGTCGGGCGCTGCAGAGCTCGATGCTCGATGAAGCGATCAGCACCTGGACCTTGAGCCAGCCCATCGACACCGTGTTGCAGGCCCTGGAAACGGCTGAGGTGCCGGCCGGGCGCATCTACTCAGTGGCTGACATCGTTGCCGATCCGCACTATCAGGCACGCGACATGATTCTCGACGCCGAGTTGCCGGGCGGGGCTGCGGTGAAGATGCCGGGCATCGTGCCCAAACTTTCCGAGACACCGGGCTCAATCAATTGGCAGGGGCCAAGCCTGGGCCAGCACACTTCCAGCGTACTCAGCGAACTGGGCATGACCGAGCAGGATATCGCCCGACTCAAACACGATGGAGTGGTCCAATGATTACTGACTATTCCGACAGCCTGATCGTCCAGGAGGTCGCGCCGCGAGACGGCCTGCAAATCGAGCCCAAGTGGGTAGAAACTGCCGACAAGATCGCCTTGATCGATCAATTGTCACTGGCCGGGTTTTCCCGTATCGAAGCAGGCTCCTTCGTCTCCCCCAAAGCCATCCCAGCGTTACGCGACGGTGAAGCGGTGTTTCTGGGCATCCAGCGTCAGCCTGGCGTGACCTACGTTGCGCTGGTGCCCAACCTCAAAGGTGCGCAGCGCGCCCTCAGCGCGGGTGCCGATGAGCTGAACCTGGTGATGTCCGCCAGCCAGACCCATAACCTGGCAAACATGCGCATGCGCTGCGAGCAATCGCTTACGGCATTTGCCGATGTGGTGGCACTGGCTCGCGGCACGTCGCTGGGCCTGAATGCCTCCATTGCCACCGCCTTCGGTTGCCCCTTCGAAGGCGTGACCAGCGAAGACCGGGTGATGCAGATCGTCGATGCTTATCTGGAGTTGGGCATGCAGGGCATCACCCTGGCCGACACAACAGGCATGGCCAATCCACGTCAGGTCTATCGTCTGGTACAACGCGTATTGACGCAGGTTCCGGCGTCAATGCTGACGCTGCACTTCCACAACACCCGAGGTCTGGGCCTGAGCAATGTGTTGGCTGCATACGAGGCTGGCGCACGGCGCTTCGATGCCTCCCTTGGGGGGCTGGGAGGTTGTCCGTTCGCCCCTGGCGCCTCCGGCAACATCTGCACCGAAGACCTGGTGAACCTGTGCGAGGAAATGGGTATTCACACCGGTACCGATCTGCCTCATTTGCTGGAGATGTCTCGCCGTCTGCCTGCGCTGTTGGGTCATGAAATGCCCGGTCAGGTAGCCAAGGCCGGTCGCAACTGCGACCTGCATTCCGCGCCGGAGAATATGCCCGTTTGATCCTGTTTCACCCCTTAGCGTGACCAAGGGGGCACACGCCCCCGGACCAGACAACAAAAACAATCGGACACCCACGGGAAGTCCGTCTGGAGAAAATGAAATGACAATCTCTGTTCTGAACGCGGACAGCAGTCCTGCCGAGATCGTGAGCGCGGAAAAGGCCCTGATCAGTAAAGTCGCCTGGCGCCTGATGCCATTGATCATGGTCTGCTACCTGTTCGCCTTCTTCGACCGCATCAACATCAGCTTCGCCAAATTCCAGCTACAGACTGACCTGAGCCTGAGCGACACCGCTTATGGTCTCGGCGCGGGGCTGTTCGTGGTCGGTTACGTGCTGTTCGAAGTGCCCAGCAACATGATGCTGTACAAGGTCGGCGCACGGCGCTGGATCGCCCGGATCATGATGTCCTGGGGTGTGGCGACGGCGCTGATGGTCTTCGTCAATACTGAATGGCAGTTCTACGGTTTGCGCTTCATCATTGGCGCGATGGAAGCGGGCTTCGCGCCGGGCGTGCTGTATTACCTGACGTTGTGGTTCCCACAGCACTATCGCGGGCGGATCACCTCGATGCTGTTCCTGGCCTCGGCCTTCGCCGGTCTGATTGGCGCGCCGCTCTCGGGCCTGGTCCTCGGTCATCTTGATGGCGTGATGAACATGCGCGGCTGGCACTGGCTGTTCCTGCTGGGCGGTTTACCCTGTGTGCTGCTGGGCCTGTTGGTGTTGGTTGTCCTCAAGGACAAGATCGCCGATGCGCATTGGCTGACGGGCCAGGAAAAGACCTATTTGGCCAGCCGCGTCGCCCACCACGAACCCCACAAAGGCGGCGGCTCCTTGCTGGCGGCATTGAAGCTGCCAGGCTTCTTGATGCTCGGGCTGATTTACTTCTTGATTCAAGTGGCGTCCTATGGCCTCAACTTCTGGGCCCCGCAGTTGATTCGCAGCGCTGGCACTGAAAGCCCGGTGATCATCGGTTTGCTTACGGCTATCCCGTATATCTGTGGCGCCATCAGCATGGTGGTAGTTGGGCGGATGTCCGATGCCAGCGGCGAACGGCGCAAATACGTGGCCGGTTTGGTGGTGCTGGGAGCGATCGGTTTCTTTAGCGCCGGGATATTCGCCGAGCACACGTTGTTTCTTATCATCTCCCTGAGTTTGCTGGGTGCAGGCATCGTCGCCTCAATCCCTGCCTTCTGGGCCCTGCCACCAAAACTGCTGGCCGGTGCTGGCGCAGGTGCAGCCGGCGGTATTGCGGTAATCAATACCCTCGGGCAGTTCGGCGGTATCGTCAGCCCGATCATGGTCGGCCGAATCAAAGACCTGACCGGCAGCACCACCCCAGCGCTGTACGTGATCGGCATCGCCAGCCTGATTGCCGCCGGGCTGCTGCTTTGGGCTTTGCCGGCCAAACTGCGGACGCTTGACAAGACCGATCAGTGATTGCCAATCGACCAAGGCTCCTGCCTTGGTCGGCCTCATCGCAGCCTTCACTCGTCGCCTCCCCGAAACTTTGTCTCGACGCTCCTGCCATTTCTATAACACGACAGCGCAGGGAGTCAGGTGATGGCACGAGCAATCTGGAAGGGTGCGATCGGTTTCGGGCTGGTGCATATCCCGGTCGCGTTGAAGCGCAGTATGGAACCGGTCGGTTACAAGCGGATCAACAAGGTCACCGGCAAGGAAATGACCCCGGAAAATATCGTCAAGGACATGAGCGTCGATTGGCAGCCCGATGAGTACCGTGACACCTTCGAAGAAAAGATCATGCAACTGGTCGAGACCAAGGGCCGCGAAGGAAAAATCGAGGATGTCGAAACCAGTGTCGGCGAACTGGAGCGCAAAAGCGCCGATGTCATTGACCTCACCGAGTTGCTCAAGCGCAGCCTGAGCAGCAAAAGCCCGGCCAAAGGACGGGCACCTGCCCGAAAGAAAACCAGCAAAGCCTCTTGAGGTCTCTTTAAGCAAATCTCCACCTGCTCCGATCCAGCGCAAGGTAATCGATCATGGCCAAGCCATTGAGTGAGTACGCTCGCAAACGCAATTTCGACATCACTTCCGAGCCGTCGGAGCTTGCTGATCGAAAGCAGACCTCGCGCGGGGCCAAGTCATTGAGTTTTGTGGTGCAAAAGCACGAAGCGCGCGACCTGCAGAGGAGTACGACCTCGTCGAGGCGCTACCGAAGAGCGTGATCAGTGGCGCGACTGTGGGTGAGACACGCACTGTGGATACAACCAAAAAAGCCAAAACGTCCTTCCACGTTCCTGACACGCTGGCGCCTCAGTTGGCAACGCTGGTCGATAGACCGCCGAGTGGCGAATGGCTGTATGAAATCAAATTCGACGGCTACCGGATCCTGACCCATTTCAGCGCTGGACAGGTGCGCCTGCTCCGCCGCAACGGCAACGACTGGACTGAGCGATTACCACTGCAAGCCAAGGCTCTGGCAGCCCTTACGTGTCCAAACGCAGCCCGGACTGGATCAAACTCAAGTGTCGTTTACGTCAGGCGGCATTTATCGCCCTGCGTAGCGACAAGCCAGCGGGTGACGTGGTCCGCGAGCATCTTCTCTCTGCACGGACTCGAAGCTTACGATGCCTTGAAGAGTTAGCTTCTGTCTTGAACGGTCAGGAAATGCCTTGCTGGCTGGTAGGCACATTGGTATGTCTTGCCAGCCAGCGGTTTCTGTTCGGATCGCTGCTATTCGCTGCAGGCCATTTGCCATACCATCGGTCCATTCAATGGAAAGAGAGGGTACGTACGTGAGCAGTTTCCTGGACAAAATCAAGAACAAGATCAATGAGGCCTCTCCTGATCTGCTCGCTCGCACATCCGAGTTGATGGAGAAAGGCAAGAAGGTCGCTGTTGAAATGGCTGACAAGGCCGCTCCCGTGATCAAGCAGGCGTCTGCGAAAGCCAGCGCTTATGCCCAAGAAAAATCTCCGATCATTAAGGCGCAGGCGATCAAAGCGCTCGAAGAAGCCAAGGTTCAGCGTGCGGTTCTGCAAGAGAAAGCCCGAAACGACAAGGTGGCCCACGCCGAGTACGTAAGGACCATGTACTTGATGACCCTTACCCCGCGGTCGCTGGCGTTCATCGACGAGAAATTCAACCATTACGGTCGCTCGCTGAACTTCATGTGCATCACGGGTGAAGTACTGGCGTCTGACAAGCGTTCTGAGGTGAGGATGTCTGCCAGCCATTCGCTCAGTAGCACAGGTGGCGGGTTTCTTTGGCAAGGCACCGGCTCGGTGAGCATGAATGTGTCCAGCCACTCCTTCGTCAACGCCACAACCAACACGGCCCATGAGTTCTGGATCCGACTGCCGGACGGGGTCGAAAAGCCGATCTATCTGTTTGACAGCAACATCCCCATGCGCAAGGGACAGGTTGTTTCGCTGATCTTCTGCAACGCTGACGACAGCCCCAACGGGATGCTGGTGGCACTGGTCAACCATAATGCCAAAGCGATGTGGAAGGTCCTGGGTCCGGCCGAGATCAATCAGCGTTATAAGCTCTACACCAAAGAGCCAGGCTTGTTTAATGGTCGGGAAGTTCGCGAGACGACCGCGCGACTGCTCAACGAACTGGATATCCGCTTGAGCCAGTTGGGTGAGTGGGCCAGTCGCTTCGAAGCGCCCTCGAGTGAAGCCGATTCGACCCTGCTCGGTCACTGAGCCCTGTCGTGGGCGCGCTACGCGATCATCGAACGTTGCAATTAGAGGATGCGGTACAACAAACGCTCTATGCGAACCCGGCTGACCCGACGCAGAAACGTGCGCACGGCGACCGGGTATTCGCTCAGCGTGTCCAGTTCGTCGTACTTGCCGACCCGCAAGGTATTACGCATCAGTTGAGTGACTTCCACATCACGGCGTGCAGTCCACTCGGACTTTGGATCGTCGATCAGCAGAGCATTTTCCAGGTCCAGCTGGAAGGCTCGCGGATTGAGGTTGTTGCCCGTCAGTAAGGTGTAGCGCTGGTCGGCCCAGAGTCCTTTCAGGTGGAATGTGTTGTCGCCGTCTTTCCACAGGTGCAGATTCAACTGGTCCTTGGCGATGGCCTGCTGATGCTTTTGTGCGAAGCGGCGCAAGCTGATTTCGTAGAGATAAGGCAGTGCGGCAATGACTTTAAAGGGCTCGTCGGCCGGGATGAAAAAGTCATTGGCGGTCTTGTCGCCGATGATGATATCGATGGTCACGCCGCGCTTGAGGGCGCGATTGATTTCCCGCGTCACGGTCACCGGCAGATTGAAATACGGCGTGCACAGCGTCAGTTGTGTCTGACTGGCCGCGATCAACTCGCAAATAGTGCGACTCAGCGGGTTCTTGTTGCCCACACCCAGCAGGGGAATGACACGCAGGCCACCGGTTTCATCGCTGCCGTCCGATGTGTCGTATGACGTGCGTTTGAGATGGCTCCTGAAGGCTCGGATTTCACCCCGCAAACTGCGAGAGGTGGGAGGCGCGGGCAGGTCCAGGCGGTGCACGGCTTTGGATGTGAGTACATCGTTGCGCACCAAGTGTTGCATCGAGTCGGCCAGTGCCTTGTTCTGCAACAGGTGATAGCGATCAAGGCGGTACTTGTCGAACTTGTGCAGGTAGACGTTATTGATGCTGGCGCCACTGTAGATCACGCAGTCATCGATCACGATTCCCTTGAGGTGCAGCACCCCGAACAGTTCGCGGGTCTGCACAGGCACGCCATACACCGGCACTTCAACGTCATGCTCCAGGTTCTGCGCCTGATACCACGTGGAGTTACCGGGCTGCTTGCCGGCACCGATCAACCCTCGTTGTGCGCGAAACCAATCCACCAACACCACGACATCCAGTGTCGGCCGCGCTGCTTTGGCGGCGTACAAGGCGTCGAGGATTTCCTGACCGGCTTCATCCTGTTGCAGGTACAGGGTAACCACATAGATTCGCTGAGTCGCAGCAGCGATTTTCTCCAGCAGGCAGCGTCGGTAGTCGGTGGCGTGGGGCAACATCGTGATTGCATCGGCTGCCAAGGCAAAACCACGAAGCGTGGGCAGGATGGAACGTCTGAAAGTGGAGCGCATAAGCCTCTCGAAGCGTTAGCCAGATAGCACGGGAGCTTACACCAGAGTGTCAGTGAGAGGGTTTGCTCTTTGCCTCGCTGCACAAAGTTGACCGGTATGGCAGTTGAAACACGCCAAAGACCATGAGTTGGGCGCGGCCCAGACCGAACAGCTTCATCATCTCTTGGTGCAGCACGTCGTTGAAACTGAACAATGACAGGGTTTGTTTTTTTATAATCGCGCGGGGGCATGGTGCCTGACCTTTTTGGCGAGCACGCCGGAAAACGCTAATAGTGCTGATCGCGAATACTTCTACTATCACCAACCATATGAAAATATGGGGCCGCACGTTCAGCTGGATGTTTAATCCCGTCCCGATGCGTTCTGTATCCGGACAAGAGGGTGATGGCTATTTGATAGCTCTCTGATAAGCTTCAGATCGTGAGCCAGGAGGTTAGCTGAATGACGCTACTCGTCGGTTCGCACCCTCAACAGAAGTGGATTCCATGGATGTGTGATTGCCTGTGGATCGATTGCCCGAACAGCCATCCTGTCTCATTCCCCGCCCTTATCGAGCGGTAGGGCAGAGGAGCCTCGACCCCATGCAAGACCCCGGAGGAAAAGGACTTTCACTCACGAAGCGGCTGTACAAGTCGCGCACGCTGGGAATGATCCTCGGGTTTTTCTGCGTTGCCGCCGTCGTCTACCCACTGCACAAGTCTGGCTGGGTATGGGGGCTGATGGTCCTTACCGGATTTGTCTGGCCGCATCTGGCCTTTCAATGGGCTCGCGTATCGACGGTTCCATTCCAGGCTGAGCAGCGCAATCTACTGATTGATTCATGTCTAGGCGGCCTCTGGGTGGGGGCCATGCAATTCAACCTGCTGCCCAGCGTCATCGCTCTTTCAATGATGTCCATGAACAATATGGCCATCGCGGGGCCGCGTTTTCTGCTGGGAGGCTGGCTGGCACAAGCGTTGGGTATTGCGGTCTCCCTGCTGATTTTTTCCCCGGTATTTACGCCCGAAACCACAGTTTTCCAGATGTATGCCTGTGTACCTTTGCTCGCTATCTACCCGTTGGCGCTTGGCTGGGTTGCGTACAAACAGACTCATCTGCTGAAAAACCACAAGCGCGAATTGCTGACCCTCAGTCGTACCGACAGCTTGTCGGGCCTGTTGAACCATGGCTCGTGGAAGGATCATCTGGACCTTGAGTTCCAGTCCTGCAGCAATACGCAGCAGAGTGGCACCATCGCCCTGATCGACATCGATCACTTCAAAGTGATCAACGATACCTATGGCCATGTGGTGGGGGACCATGTGCTCCGGCAATTGAGCACGGTACTCAAACAAAACCTGAGGGCCTCGGATCTGGCAGGGCGGTATGGCGGCGATGAGTTTTGCGTGATCTTGCCTGATACCCCGATCGTGGTCGCGGCCGAGATTATGGACCGCCTGCGCGATACCTTCGGCTCCATCCGTTACGAACGGGAACCGGCGATGAGGGTCAGCCTTAGCATTGGACTGGCCGCCTACAGCCCTGCCCATCTGGATGCGACCAGTTGGCTAAGTGACTCCGACAAGGCGCTGTATGGGGCTAAAAGCACGGGGCGTGACCGGGTCGGTTGTTTGATTGACGGGGCATTTCATCAGGTCGTGCGTGATCCCGCTTGAGTGCGGGGTCGCAGTAAACATGCTGTTCAGCAAGGACTCGTTAGCGCTTGCCTTGAGCCGATAACGGAGCCTTGCCTTCAGCACGGGTGAAATGCGCTCAATACCCGCTTCGACGAAGAAGGGTGTCGAGGCTTTCTGAAGACGGACGGCCATAGAACGTCAGCAGTTGTGCCGCGCGGTTGGTGAAGAAACCGTCGACTCCGCGGGCGCTGAGTGCTTTGAAATCCACCTCGTCATCGACGGTGTAGGGATGGATTATCAGGCCTTTGTCATGGGCCATACGGTTCATCCATGGCTTGACCAAGTCCACATAACTTTGATCGCCACCGTCTTTGAGCGCTGATGAAGGCCCAATGCCGATTGCTCCGTGAGCTTTGGCCCACTCAATCCACCCGGCGAACTCCGCTTCGGACTTCAGGTCCTGTCCGGCATAAAAGCTGGCCTTGTCTTTGGCGCCAGAGGTCTTGAACGTGGCGTCCGAACTGGCCTGGATATAGCCATCCCCTAACCACAACAACAGCACTTTTGGCACCTGTGGCATGCTTTTTTGCAGCAGTTCGAGGCTTGGTTTTTCGAAGGTCTGCAAGACCACGCGACCAGGCATGTGCGCGACATTCACCCGGCCCTGGGCGGCTTCGGGTCGTTGATCGAGCCAGCCGCGTTTGGCTAGGACATTTTTAAGGTCTTCTTCTATGCCGGGAAACTGGGCGGGAACCTTGGTCTCGATATACAGCCCCGGTTTGTTCTCACCGCCCTCGGCGATATCGATGACTTCGTCCAGGGTCAGAATTTTTAAACCGACATAACTGCTGCGGGCTCTGGCGGGGAAGGCGGTATTGAACCAGGAACCAGCGTCCAGCTGTTTGAGCTCCGCCAGCGTGAAGCTGCTCACAGGTTGCGTGATCCGGTCCGGGTAGACCTGCGCGATGTTGGTAGTGCGTCGGAGGGTATCGTCATGCAGGGCGATCAGAACTCCGTCCTTGGTGCGCTGAATATCCATTTCCAGATAATCAGCCCCCAGCTCTCGAGCCAGCATATAAGCGGGAATGGTTTCCTCTGGCGCATCAAACGACGCGCCCCGGTGCGCAATGACGGCAGGCCAGGGCACCCCGATTTTGGCGGCGAGTGTCTTGCTCGGCGGTTCAATCGCGAGCGTGGACTCACTCATCAGCAGCGCGCTCGCCAACAGTGTCACGAGCCCGACCGCTCGTGGAATACCTTTCAACATGTTTGATTTTCCTTTTCTGCACGGATCATTCACGCCCGTCTTGATCGCCATGCAGGCCCCGATAAATCGAGGCCTCCCAAGTCTCAAGCATTAACAGCAACCATCAGCGAGAGCAATCAAGCTGTCGTTGCTGCACTGTAGCAAGTCGTCGATGACGAAATGGTGAGTGAGCCGTCGGTCACTTTTGCAACGATTCGGCCCGTTTCAGGTATTCCAGGAACCGACTGGTCACGGTTAAAATGGCGCCAATTTTTAGTGAGGAATCATCCAGGCATGGAGATGACGGTAAAGACTTTTTTGGAACTCAACATAGCGAAGCGAGAGCCTGGCGTATTCTTTTCGAGCTGTATCCGTAGCTTCACTGATACCGAACTGCTCTACGAAATAGACGTTGATCAGAACTTGGAGACAGTGGATGTCGGGCTGTACTCGATGCATGACAAGTACGTGTGGTCACAGAAGCGTGTTTATTTC
Source organism: Pseudomonas sp. 10C3 (assembly GCF_036346185.1). Lineage (NCBI taxonomy): Bacteria > Pseudomonadati > Pseudomonadota > Gammaproteobacteria > Pseudomonadales > Pseudomonadaceae > Pseudomonas > Pseudomonas sp. 10C3. Next base: position 193,015 of record NZ_JASJVE010000007.1, read on the forward strand.
ATCTATGACGAAGACGGCAAACAGTTCCTTCGCTCAGTCCCCCGGAACCAGATCTGACACTCATCGAATCATCTGGTTTTTTTGACCTGACATCATGTGCATAAGGGCGTCTCGGGTGCCTTTTTGCGCCCGCTCTAGAATCCTCACAAAAGCCCTTCCTGCATCCGTAACCGCCACCGCCCGTTGAACCGCAACTCAGTCGCGGATAATGGCTCGATGTCTATCGAGTTGAAGGCTGCCGTTGGGCACTGCAGGGCATGCAGGATGGCGGCGCGGATGACGAAGGGGTGGGTGATCGCGACGAAGTGTCCCTGCGTGCGCAGGGTGTCGAGCCATGCGCCGACGCGGGCGCAGACCTCGGCCACCGATTCGCCGCCGTGCGCAGTTGAAGCGCTGTCTGCACTCCAGGCCTGGAGTGCTTCGGGCTCATGCGCCTGGAGGTCTTTGATGCGTTTGCCTTGCCAGAGTCCAAAATCGCAATCGCGCAACTCAGGGACGATATCCATCTGCGACCCGAACAGGTGAGCGGTTTGCCGGGCGCGGATCTCGGGTGCGCTGAGTAAATGCACGGAGGGCTTGAAGCGGTCGGCCAGCGAATGCCCTGCAGCCTGCCAATCCAGTTCGACAGGCTCGTCCAGCGGAAAACGCGCGAGCTTCTGTGCGAGTGTCCGGGCATGGCAGATCAAGGTCAAACGAGTCGCCATTATGGGGATCCATACGGGGTTTACGGGTGGGCAAGTTTACATGCCTCATGCCCTTGTATCATTTCGCGGGAGCGACCGCCGTTTGCCACGTGACGGGCAGGCCTGATAGACGGCATAGTCCTCAGACTGATTGAGTGTGGTCTGACAGTGGACTTGGGGATGGAGGAACGTATGACGACTGTTCTAGTGCTGGTTGAAACCATTAACGACTATTTGCCGATACTCGAAAACAGTGGTTTTAACCTGATTCTCGCGCCGAGTCCGGCCGAGCGGGCAAAAGCCATCGAGACGCATGGTGCGCAGATCAATGCCGTATTAACCCGCGGTCCGCTGGGTTTTTATGCCGATGAGATCGCCGCGCTACCTCATCTGGAAATCATCTGCGTGATCGGCGCCGGCTATGAGCATGTCGACCTTGAGGCCGCCAAGGCTCGGAATATTACGGTGACAAACGGGGCCGGGGTCAATGCACCCTCGGTCGCCGACCACGCCTTGGCGCTGTTGCTGTCGCTGGTGCGTGATATCCCGCGTGCCGATGCATCGGTACGGCGCGGCGAGTGGCGTAAAGTCATGCGTCCTTCGCTGGCTGGCAAACGCCTCGGTATTCTTGGGCTGGGCGCGGTGGGCATGGCGATCGCCAAACGTGCCGTTCTGGGTTTTGATATGTCCGTGAGTTATCACAATCGCCAGCCCCGCAGTGATGTGCCTTACGCTTATTGCGCAAGCCCGGTCGAACTGGCGAGCGCCTCGGACTTCTTTATCGTCGCGACACCGGGTGGGGCAGAAACTCTGCAGTTGGTCGACAAACACGTACTGGATGCCCTGGGCCCTCACGGTTTTATCGTCAACATCGCGCGTGCCAGCGTCATCTCGACGGCGGACCTGATCGATGCGCTTGAACATGATCGTATCGCTGGCGCCGCACTGGATGTCTTCGATAATGAACCGCAGGTACCGGACGCGCTCAAGGCGTTGAGCAACGTGGTGCTCACCCCTCATGTCGCAGGACTCTCTCCGGAAGCTTCGCAGGGTACTGTTCAGTTGGTGGCGGACAATCTGCTGGCGTACTTTTCCGGGCAACCGGTGCTGACCCCAGTGCGCAGTTGAATCGAGCGTTAACGTTGTGACCCTGTTACGTAGCCCGTCGGTAAAAGGAGAAGGCCATGATTCAATGCAAGCGCGCTTATGACCCGGCGTCCCCCGCAGATGGTTATCGGGTATTGGTCGACCGACTTTGGCCAAGAAACATGCGCAAAAATCGCTTGGTCCTCAACGAATGGCTGCCTGACACGGGCCCGACCACCCCGTTAAGAAAGGCGTTCAAAAGCGGCGCGATGAGCTTCGCGGATTTTTGTACGGGGTATCGCCAAGAACTGACGGCTCATCCGGAACATTGGTGGCGACTTCTCGAACCTGCCCGCCAAGGCACGCTGACACTCATCTATTCGGCGAAGGACACGGAACATAACAATGCAATCGTGCTGAGGGAGTGGCTTGAAGAAGAACTGGATAAGCAAGGGCCGCAAAGTTCTCCCGTCTGTTATGCCTGCTCACACCTCAAGTGAGTAACAGGTGTAATGCAAGTCACTTCAATAAAAGTGAAGTTAAACATCATTAATTTGACATTGCCCAGCGTGCCGCTGATCTGCACACTGCGGGCGCTCACGGTTTACTGTCTCCATCCCCGCTGTCTCGAGTGCTTGCTTCATTGAGTTCTGACGCTTGGATTCAAGGCACACATGTGTCTTTTTTTCGGCGATCAGTGTGAGTCACTCAGTGTGCTTGTAATGGAATAATTATGGCCCGTGTAACCGCTCCCGATATCAACGCTTCCTATAATTACGACGTTGTTCGCCGCTTCACGTTAATGACCCTGTTCTGGGGGATCCTTGGCATGGGGATGGGCGTGATTCTGGCCGCACAGTTAGTCTGGCCGGAGCTGAACTTGAATATGCCATGGACCACGTTTGGCCGCTTGCGGCCTGTCCATACTAATCTGGTGATTTTTGCATTTGGTGGCGGTGCATTATTTGCAACGTCATTGTATGTGGTTCAGCGCACCAGTCGGGTTCGGTTGATATCCGACAGGTTGGCCAACTTTGTATTCTGGGGCTGGCAAGCCATTATCGTTGCCCTGCTGATCACGTACCCCTTGGGCTATACCACGTCCAAGGAATACGCCGAAATGGAATGGCCAATTGCGATAGCGGTGGCCGTCGTCTGGGTGGCGTATGCCTATTTATTTTTCGGCACTATCGCCCGCCGCACCGTTAAACATATTTATGTCGGTAACTGGTTTTACGGTGCCTTCATCGTGGTGACAGGCATGGTGCATGTGATCAATCACCTTTCGGTTCCGGTCAGTTTGCTAAAATCCTATTCGGTCTATTCCGGCGCGACCGATGCAATGGTCCAGTGGTGGTATGGCCATAGCGTTGTGGGCTTTATTTTGTCTGTCGGCTTTTTGGGCATGATGTATTACTTCGTGCCGAAACAGGCCGCGCGGCCGATTTACTCCTATCGGTTATCCATCGTGCACTTCTGGTCAATCATCACTCTGTACATCTGGGCGGGTCCGCACCATTTGCACTACACCGCACTGCCCGACTGGGCTCAGTCGCTGGGCATGGCGATGTCGATGATTCTGCTGGCGCCAAGCTGGGGCGGCATGATCAACGGCATGATGACCCTGTCGGGGGCGTGGCATAAGTTGCGTACTGACCCGATTTTGCGATTCCTTGTCGTGTCCCTGGCGTTCTACGGCATGTCGACCTTTGAAGGGCCGATGATGGCGATCAAAACCGTCAATGCGCTTTCCCATTACACCGACTGGACCATTGGCCACGTACACGCTGGCGCGCTCGGCTGGGTTGCCATGATCAGCATCGGGACGCTGTACCACATGATCCCCAAACTGTATGGCCGCGAACACATGCATAGCGTGGGGCTGATCAACGTGCACTTCTGGCTGGCGACCATAGGTACCGTTTTGTACATCGCGTCGATGTGGGTCAATGGCATCACTCAGGGGTTGATGTGGCGTGCGATCAACGATGACGGGACATTGACTTACTCCTTCGTCGAAACGCTACAAGCCAGTCACCCAGGCTACGTTGTGCGACTTATCGGCGGCTCGACCTTCGCTGGCGGGATGCTGCTGATGGCCTACAACACCTGGCGCACTGTGCGAGCAGGCGAGCGCAACGTCCAATCACCGATTGTGGCCGTGGCTTGATTGACGACAAGAGATGTGAAGCGCTTCCCTGTCCTGGGATGAATTTTTTTTAGTATCGTCGCCCTGATACGAGGCTCATCCATTTGTTTGGGTGCGCCTTTTTAATTCTGGTTTTGATTATGCAGCGTTATCGCTTTATGGGTTGGCTTGCTCGTTTTACGCCGGCGACATTAAACACACGTCCCAAAGAATGGTTGAGAGCGAGTGTCGGAAGTTTTCTCGGGTTGCTGGTCAGCACGCTGATCTGTCGCGCAGTCTTTGGCAGTTCAGTCGAATTGCATTTGATGGGGCCGGTGGCGGCGTCGGCCGTTATCCTGTTTGCCGTGTCTTCGGGGGCACTGGCGCAACCCTGGCCGGTCATTGGCGGCTATCTGACCTCAACAGCGGTGGCGTTGATTGTCACCCATTATGTCGGCTATTCGCTGGAAAGCGCCGCCTTGGCCGTTGGCCTGTCGTTGGGCGCGATGTGTGTGTTGCGTTGCTTGCACCCCCCTGGGGCGGCCTTGGCCCTATGCCTGGTATTGGCGGATACCGAACTCTCGGGGATGGGCCTTCAGGTGTTCTACCCGGTCATGCTCAATGCGATTTGCCTGTTGGTTGCGGCCTTGCTCTACAACAACATCACCGGAGTACGTTATCCCAAACTGCACGTTGTGACGGCTGTACGCGCTACCGACGATCCAGCCCCAGAGGAGCGCGTCGGCATCACCTCTGCAGACCTGGATCTGGCGTTGGCCGACATCGGTGAGTTTGTCGATGTGACACGTGAAGAGCTCGAAGACATCGTGCGTGCCACTGAAAAATATGCGTTACGGCGCAGCATGGGGGATATCACGGCGTCTCAGATCATGTCGCGCGATTTACAGTGTGCCACCCCGGACACGCCGGTCGAGCAGGCGCTGAATATGCTGACCTCGCAACACCTCAAGACGTTACCTGTTCTGGATAAGGAGCGGCGCCTTGTCGGCATTGTCAGCTTGATTGATTTGCTTGGGCATTCGCGCAATACCAGACGATTGGGGGTATTGGGCCGATTGGGCCTGCGCCGCGGAAGGGTGCTGGAGCACGTGATGACCCGCCCAGTCACGTGTGTGAGCGGTAATGCACATGTCGTCGAACTGATTCCGCTGTTATCAGGATCGGGGCTGCACTGCCTGCCCGTCATCGAGAAGGGAGAGCTGGTCGGCATCGTGACCCAGACCGATCTGATTGCAGCGCTTCATCGGGATTTGATCATGCACCTTGGATGACTAGATGATTGGGTCCCAGCGTTGCGACCAATCACTGTCTGCTTTGACGATGTTTCGTAACAGCTCGAAAGCCGACTGCAATACCGCCGAGTCACGATCACGCGAATAGACCAGATAGGTGGGGTAGGTGAACTCTGGCGCCTTTGGCACGCGCTCGAATACGCCGCTGTCCAGATAACTCTGGACCACCCGGGTACGGAAGTAACCGGCACCGCCATTTTCAAGAATGTAGTGCAGCGCCAATGGCCCCAGGTTGAAGCCGATCGCCGCTTTGGCCTGGTCTGGAAGCGCCGCATCGTGTTGCTTGCGGAAGTCATCGCCCCAGTCGACATACACGTAGGGCTCCGGGTTGGATGTCAGGCGCACCTGAATCAGTTTCTCTTCCAGCAGTTGCTCGACTTGCAGGCCCGGCCAGTAGGTTGGCTGATAGACCAGCGCGGCATCCAGTACACCCAGTTCAAGTTGTTGCAACAGTTGCTTGCCGTCCCCTATCTCTGCGCGCAAGGCGTGGGTCGGGATTTTTTCACGTAGCTGTTGCACCCAGCTCAGCATCAGCGGGTTGCACAAACTGACTTCACCCCCGATGTGCAGCACATTGCGGTAGCCTTCAGGCAGAGGAAGGTCCCGACGCGCCGCTTCCCAGGTCTGCACCAGTTGATTGGCATACGCGACGAACGCTTCGCCATCAGCCGTCAATTTAGCGCCGGCCCGGTTGCGGATGAACAGCGTGCAGTTGAGATGACTCTCAAGTTTCTGCACGCGGGCCGTAATGGCCGTCTGCGTAACATGAAGTCGTTCGGCGGCAGCGACAAGGCTGCCATACCGCGCGATCTCTACAAAGGTTCGAGCCAGGTCGATGTCCATGTGGGTTCACTTCAAATCAGAGGGCCTGATTGTAGAGACATCCGCCAGGTGTAGGGAGTCATCAATAAAAATGCCAGAGCACGCTGGAAACCTTGGCTAACTCAATCGGAAGGATTATCTCGATGGTGGAGGAACCGCTAAGAAGGCCACCTCTTGCATCGGCAAGAAGTGGCCAATGGTTTATGGCATGACCGGCGGTAGATACGTCAGCGTGGTGCCCAACGCCCACAGCATGAACAGCACCAGAGGCGCATGGACCAGCAACTGTACAAATGAGAAGCCAATCAGGTCACGCGCCTTCAGGCCGAGAACGCCCAGCAGCGGCAGCATGTAGAACGGGTTGATCAGGTTCGGCAGGGCTTCGGCTGCGTTGTAGATCTGCACCGCCCAGCCCAGGTGATATTTCAGGTCATTGGCAACTTGCATCACGTAAGGCGCTTCGATGATCCACTTGCCGCCACCCGATGGAATAAAGAAGCCCAGCACCGCCGAGTACACACCCATCAGCAACGCGTAAGTATCGTGCGAGGCGATCTGGGTGAAGAAGGTCGAAATGTGATGGGCCAGGGTCTGCGCATCGCTGCCTTTAACCGTGGTCATCAGCGCCGCAATCGAACCGTAGAGCGGGAACTGGATCAATACGCCGGTGGTGGTTGGCACCGCGCGAGACACCGCATCCAGGAAGCTGCGCGGGCGCCAGTGCAGTAGGGCACCGGTCATGATGAACAGGAAGTTATAAGTGTTCAGCCCGGAGATGGCGGTGATCGCCGGTTTGGTCGAAAACTCATGGAACAACCAGCCGGCAGCCAGCAGCACTAACAGGATGATCAGTATCGGGCTGTACTCAAGCCACTCGCCAGGACGTGAGCGCTTGGGCATTGCCGGCAGGCTGAAACTCGGGTCGACACCGCAGGCCGCTGCATCCTTGGCGCTGGAAGGGCCGGGCGCGGTGGCGTAGGCGATGACCAGAGAGACCACGATCAGGATCGCCAACATCACGCCTGACTGCCAAAGGAAGATGGTTTGGGTGAAGGGGATCATGCCGGTAATCGCCAGAATCGACGGTGGCAGGCTGGCCGGGTTGGCTTGCAGTTGCGCGGCCGAAGACGAAAGGCCTAACGCCCACACCGCACCCAGGCCCAGGTAAGCAGCCGCGCCGGCGGCACGGTAGTCCATGCGCAAATCGGTGCGCCGCGCCAGCGCGCGAACCAGCAGACCGCCAAATACCAGCGACAAGCCCCAGTTAAGCAAAGAGGCGACCATGGAGATCAACGCTACCCAGGCCACCGCCGAGCGCCCGTTCTTCGGGATACGCGCCAAGCGGTCGATCAAGCGTACCGCAGGTGGTGAGCTGGCGACCACGTAACCACCGATCACCACGAAAGCCATCTGCATGGTGAATGGAATCAGACTCCAGAAACCGTCGCCAAACGCGGTGGCGGCCTCAGTCGGTTTGGCGCCCATGGCCATGGTCGCAACGGCCACGATAACCACGGCCAACACGGCAAATACCCAGGAGTCAGGGAACCAGCGTTCGGCCCAATTGGCGCAACGCAGGGCAAAGCGGGCATAGCGGCTGTCTTCGATATGGGCGGCCATGGGTCCTACCTTTTTTTGAATTTATTATTGAGGGGCTAAGGGTGTAGCCCGTTTTTGTTAGAGCACGCGCAAAGCGGTGAAGCTACAAAACAACAAACCCCTTCAAGTACTGAAGGGGCAGAATGGCACAGCGTGGAGGCGTCGTTTGGTGACCTCTTGGCTATCACCACAAAAGGATCAGAAACTCATTTCCACGACATCGTCCGGCACGATCAGTTTGCCAGCGGTCTTGGCGATGATTTCTTCGATGCTGACCCCCGGCGCGCGTTCGCGCAGGATGAATGCGCCGTCGGCGATTTCCAGGTAAGCGAGGTCGGTCAGCACTTTGCGGATGCAACCGGCGCCGGTCAGCGGCAGGCTGCAACGCGCCAGCAGTTTGGATTCACCGTCTTTGGAGGCGTGGGTCATGGTGACGATGATGTTGTCGGCACCGGCCACCAAGTCCATCGCGCCACCCATGCCTTTGACCAGCTTGCCGGGGATCATCCAGGAGGCAATGTTGCCCTCGACGTCAACTTCGAAAGCACCCAGCACGGTGAGGTCCACATGACCGCCACGGATCATGGCGAAGGATTCAGCCGAGGAGAAAATCGATGCGCCTTTGCGGGCGGTCACTGTTTGTTTGCCTGCGTTGATCATGTCGGCATCGATGGTTTCTTCGGTCGGAAACTCACCCATGCCGAGCAGGCCGTTTTCCGACTGCAGCATCACGTCGATATCGGTGGGCACGTAGTTGGCGACCAGGGTCGGAATGCCAATGCCGAGATTGACGTAAAAACCATCTTTCAGTTCGCGTGCGACGCGCTGTGCCATTTGTTCGCGGGAAAGTGCCATGGTCAGGTTCTCTTATTGTTCGGAACGAGAGTGTTCTGGGCGAGAAGACTCTTTGAGTGCAGCGAAAGAACGGCCTCAGGCCTTCTTGACGGTGCGCTGTTCGATGCGTTTCTCGAAGGTGCCCAGGATCACGCGATCAACATAGATACCCGGGGTGTGAATCTCGCTGGGCAGCAGTTCGCCTGGCTCGACGATTTCTTCGACTTCGACCACGGTGACTCTGCCAGCGGTGGCGACGACCGGGTTAAAGTTCTGCGCCGTGTTGCGGTACACCACGTTGCCGAAATGGTCGGCTTTCCAGCCTTTGACGATAGCAAAATCGCCGGTGATCGCTTCTTCAAGGATCACGTGACGTCCATTGAACTCGCGGGTTTCCTTGCCTTCAGCGACGGGAGTCCCGTAGCCGGTGGCGGTGTAAAACGCGGGGATGCCGGCGCCGCCTGCGCGAAGTTTTTCGGCCAGAGTGCCTTGCGGGGTCAGTTCGACTTCCAGCTCGCCGCTGAGCAGCTGGCGTTCGAACAGCGCGTTCTCGCCAACATAAGACGCTACCATTTTGCGGATCTGGTGGTCTTCGAGCAGCACACCGAGACCAAAGCCGTCGACGCCGCAATTGTTGGAAACAACCGTAAGGCCTTTGACGCCACGGCGCTTTATTTCCGCGATCAGGTTTTCAGGGATGCCACACAGACCGAAACCACCGGACAAGACCGTCATGTTATCGGTTAGCCCATCCAGCGCTTCTTCGTACGTTGCCACTCGTTTGTCGAGCCCAGCCATAATGATCCGCCTTTTGTAGTTGTTGACCGACAAGCAGGCTGTCGGAGAGCGTTCAGTGCATCTTCCCTTGCCTGTAATGATTTGTTAATTTTGTTTTTCTGATGGATTGATAAGAAAACTAAATAGATGAACGTCAAACAGCTCAGGGCTTTTCTCGCCGTGTCGCAATGCCTGAGCTTCGCCCAGGCGGGGGAGCGCCTGCATCTTTCCCAGCCAGCGTTGAGCCTGACCATCAAAAGTCTGGAAGAGGACCTTGGCGGGCCGCTGTTCAGTCGCACGACGCGCAGCGTCAGCCTCACACCGGAGGGCGAAACCCTGTTACCGCTGGCGCGTCAGTTGTTGGCGGATTGGGACAACACCGAAGAGTTGCTGCGCCAGCGCTTCACCTTGCAGTTGGGCAAAGTATCGATCGCGGCGATGCCGTCATTCGCCGGTAACTGGCTGCCGAGCGCACTCAAGGTGTTTCGTGATCGCTACCCACGGGTCAACGTCGCGGTGCATGACGTGATCAATGAGCAAGTGCTTGAGATGGTTCGTCATCGTCGGGTGGAGTTGGGTATCGGTTTTGAGCCGGAATCGAGCAATTCGCTGCTGTTTACCCCGTTTTATATGGACCGTTTCGTGGCCGTGGTGCCTATGGATTCGCCGTTGGCCGAACGCGAGGAAGTGACCTGGAGTGAGCTGTTGCAGGAAGACTTCATCGCACTGCAGCGGCCATCCGCCGTGCGTTTGTTGCTGGAGCAAGCCCTGCAGGCGCAGCATGGCAAGCTGTCGGTCGCGTTTGAAAGTCATCAGTTGGCGACTATTGGCCGTATGGTCGCTAATGGGCTCGGGGTCAGCGCGGTACCGTCGTTGTGCGTGCAGCAAATGCGCGAGCTGGGCGCGCATTGCATCGCGCTGATCGAGCCGCGTATTGAACGGCGCATCGGCTTGATGATGCTGGCTGATCACACATTGTCGACGGCGGCCCAGGCCTTGCGAGAGGTGTTGATTGGGTGTGCGCAGGAGCAAGTCTCGGGAATGCCCCGACTTCACTAGAGGAATGTTTGGGTGGGCGGGCTTTCTGAGGACGAGTGGAGAACACAGGAGAATCGATAGCGACTATCGAGCGTGATGATTTCTACTCGGCCTAGGTGGCGAGTAGCCTTGACTCATTCCGAAAAGAGCCCTGTGAACACGCCCATGAATCGCCTATTGACCCTTGCCCTGTTGCTCACCGCTGCCGTTCTCTCAGGATGTGCCAGCCACGCTCCTGAGCTGCGTCCCTACACCGCCGAAGAGACTCGCGAACTGGCGCTTGAAGACTTGAACCGTCGCGGGTTGTCGTTTGATGAATACCAGACCAAAAAAGCCCAATTGACCCACTCGCAACAGATCGTCCATGAATTCGACAACCGCGGCGAGATGAATGCAGCGCAGGGTGTCGCTCACCCTGATCGTCAGGGTTGACGGGGGTTCACAGCGCCAGCTTCAAATGGCCGCCGGCCAGCGAGTGCCGGGCCTGGACCCTTCGCAGTAATCCATGATGGAAATGTTCCAATCCTTCATGCAGACGCTCGGTGAGGATATCGTCGAGTTCGCCACCCTGTTCGTTGTTGCTGTAGCTGATCTGGGTATCGATGGCGAAGATGCCGTGTAGTACTTCCTGGCACTTGAGCGCCGAGAGCACCGGTTTCAGGGCGTAGTCCACCGCTAGCATGTGCGCGATGCTGCCACCGGTGGCCAGAGGCAGAACAACCTTGCCGTGCAACGAACGCTCGGGCAGCAGATCGAGCAGGGTTTTCAGTGCGCCGGAAAATGACGCCTTGTACACAGGTGTACCGATTAACAGGCCATCGGCCTGTTTGACCGCTTCGATAAAGTCGATGACCTGCGGGCTGTCGAAGTGCGCGTAGAGCAGGTCTTCCGCCGCAAAGTCTCGAATTTTCAGGGCCTGGACGTTCACATCGTGGGCTTGCAGCCAATGACGCGCGTGTTCCAAGACCACGCCGGAGCGGGATTTTAGGGCAGGGCTGCCTGAGAGAGAAACTACCAACATGTTGTATTTCCTTGGGTCAATGTCACCCGCCATGGTGATGGCTTCGGTCTGTTACCCAGTACAAAGCAGCATGCATGCCAGCATCGAATAATTATCTAACGTTTTGAAAATAAATGATTTTATAGAAATATATGACGCGCCCGTGTGTCGTTATGACTGCACAATAGGCACGTAACTGTTGGTTCGCTGTTTCTGTGGCAACAGTTTAAGCGTCCAGCCAATACACCTTCACCTAGCTGGGGATATGGGACTTGGGACATCGACCGCGTCCAATATTCGACGTAGCCGACTTATAACGGATAGGCCACCTTCCAGCCTGAGGACAGGGCAGATGTGAACTATTGGAAGATATGATCCGACGAGCTGCCTTAGCTGATGCAGCTAATCGGACGCCTTGCACACGCCTTCAGCGCAGAGGCGAGTAAGGTTCTGGTATGCATATCATTGTTGTCGCTCTGGCAATTTGCTGAGGTGCACCCTTGGGCGGCCAAAGGCCTTCAGCATAATGACGCGCTCTTAGCACACCGCGCTCTTCCAAACTGGAAAACCCCCAGATGTGGGTGATGCGCGGCGGCCCATCAAGCGCGTACATATTCAGCACTAGATGAGAGGTATATTCATTTGTCGGCGCAAGAGCATCCTCCCAACTGGCTAGCGTAGGTGTGAGACCTCCCGGCTTAAGAAAATACGTCCTGAATTCATAAAAATTTCCAAACGCCGCGGGGGAAATATCCGCCAAGAACGGAAACCGCATATAGCTTTCCGTGTTCAATCGGATGGCGGGATCAGTGATCCCGAAAGGCGCTTTCACCATCAGCGCTCGGCGACGTTCGTCTTCAAGAGCATCCGCAGTGTCAAACCCGCGCAGGAGTTTAACTTGGAAAAGGTCGCCAATCTCTGAGCGCCAGACACCGAGTAATTGGCCAGGCCCTTGCGCCATCCACGCGCACGCGGCAGTCGCGACGGCGCCCTCTGTGAGCGGTGGACAACTTAGTGTTGTGAGTTCATAAAACATGCGATATCTCGACTATTCAAATCAACAAGACCCCGCCTAGGGTTCATCGTGGGCACGACGACAGAGGAGGGGCGTTTGACACTCATGTCGCATTAGCCAGGGCAGATGGCAATCGTTTGGATGAGTCATCGGCAAGTAAGCCGAATGAAGACTCCCACCACTCAATGGCCAGCGCGCTGATGACGTTCGAACGATGGGTACCTTCACTGGATTTTTGCCAATCCAGTGACACACGATGAGGATAATTGCCGTTAGATACTCGATAAATGGGTGTACATTTGTTTTTTTAACAACGGGTGGTTGTTAATGCTTGATCGACTGACAAGCATGACGGTGTTTGTCCAAACGGTTCGCTATGGGTCCTTCGCTGCCGCAGCGGAAAAGCTCAATATGTCGCCACAGATGGTGGCTAAACATATCGAGGCGCTTGAACAACGGGTGGAAACTCGGTTATTAAATCGGACGACCCGGAAGCAAAGCTTGACGGTATTTGGCCGGCTTTATCTGGACCAATGCCATTCGGTCCTTTCCGAAGTGGAAGCCGCCGACATGCTGGCGCAGTCTTCGCATGCCAGGCCGCAAGGTCGTTTGCGCGTCAATGCCCCTGTTACTTTTGGACGCCACGGGTTGATGCCGGTGGTCACGCAGTTTCTTAATCGCTATCCCGATGTTGACGTTGAGCTGACATTATCAGATCGCCTAATCGATCCGGTCGAAGAAGGCTATGAAGCTGTCGTGCGTCTCGGTCCGCTGCAAAAAAATCTCGCGCTTATTGCACGGCCGTTGCGTACCTATCGTCTTGTAGCGTGTGCATCTCCGGCGTACCTGCTTGCGCACGGTACGCCACAACTGCCGTCGGATCTCATCGACCACGAGTGCCTGGGCTTCGCCCCTTGGGTATCCGACCTCAGTCGGAATTGGCATTTTCAGCAGGATGGACAGATTACGGAGGTGCCGGTGCGCGGCCGCTTGCAGATCAATGACTGGGAAGCACTGCACGTAGCCGCGTGCGACGGCTTTGGCATCTTGATCGGTTACGAGCGTGCCCTTGCGGCCGACCTCGCATCGGGCCACTTAGTTCGAATACTCCCCACTTACGAGGGGCCTGCCCGCCCCATCCACCTGCTTTACGCAGCGGACCATCGGATGACATCAAAATTGCGCTGTTTTGTCGAATATATGATGGAAACTTTAGGTCAGCGTTAAACGTCGGCTCAATGGGTCTTGCAAGTGAAGGCTTCACACACACACACGCACACGCATTGTTAGTATGCGCACGGGCATCAAGCCTTGAGCAGAGAAACCGGTCGCCACTTATTGCGCCAGCAATTGGTCGATTCCACTTGCCCGCTGGGCGACTATCCAGGCATGCAGCATATATATCACCGGTACGGCTTTTCTTGTCGTATTCGGCGCCGTAAATCCGGTTCCAGGTCTCGGACTTCACTTTCGATTTCGTACAGCCACTGATGGATTACAGCGCTTGAAGCTCTGCTTCAAGTGCTGTGGTCTCGGTATCGATCAGGTCATCAAGCAAACTGGCCTGCTGCGGATTCAGCTGCTGCGCTTGGCAAACGTCATGCGCTTGGGCTGCGCGACCTCTCTGTGACCTGCACCCCGAACAGTAATCTTCAACAACCGACAATTTCGCCTGTTCTGTGTACTTTTTCATGACCCCCTCAATGTTGATGTCCAATATTCAGGGGGTCAGATCAAAATACGCGGACACCATCGTCCTTATCGACCGGGTTCGGAAGGTGTGTTCGCTGCCCCCTTACGCAACAGTCGTCAGCCGCCAAATCGCAGGCAAAAAAAACCCCGCATTCGGCGAAGGCGGGGAGGGTTGTAGTGCGGTTCAGTTATTTGAAGGCGGTGCCAGTAGCGACTACGCTGGCCGATGGCAGCAAGTTGCTGATGAAGCGGTTCCAACGGGTGATATTGGCCGGACCGACGAACACCACATCCTGTGCCTCAAGTTCAAATTGACGTGCCAGCACATAGGAGGTCGGTTTTGTTGCGTTGAGGTGGTAGACCGTTGCGCCCTGGCCATCGTTATCCGCAGCGCGAATCACGTAGACCGCATTGCCGTCGGCAGAGTCCGGGCTGAGGCCACCGGAATTGCCAAGGGCTTCCATCAGCGTCACGCTGGTTGTGCCGAAAGAGATCACTTGCGGGCGCATGACTTCACCCAGCACATAGATCTTGTTCTGCGAGTTGCTGTTCAAGTGCAGGTAGTCGCCATTCTTGAGGAGGATTTTGCTCAGTTGCGAACCTTTGCGGTTGAGTGCGTCGATATCGAGCACGTACTCCTTACCGTCACGACTGAGGGTCAACCCCGCCAGGTTGGCGTCGGTCAGGTCCACCCCGGCAGCGCTGATGGCCTGCACCAGACTCAGCGGGATGTTGGTGATCGGTTGCGTTCCAGGATTCTTGAACGCACCTGACAGCACGATGCGCTGGCTGTTGTAACGATAGACTTTGACGTCGACTTTGACCTCGGTGTATTGCGGCAGCAAGCCCATCCTCAACTGTTCGCGTATCTGTGCGACGGTCTTGCCCGCGGCCTGGATCTTGCCGACATAGGGAAAGAACACCGTTCCGTCGCTCAGCACTTCCCGACTGTTGGCATCGAGCTGGTCCAGGGAACCCGGGGCTGTCAACTCGGGGTGTTCGAAGACGGTCACCAATAAAGTGTCACCTGCACCGACCACGTATTCGGGAGTACGGTAGTTCACCAGCTCCGGCGGCAGCACTGAGGTTTTGGTTGAGATATGTTGTTGCTGCACGCTCTTGGGCGTAATGGCCACGAGGTGGACTTTAGGTTCGTCCGGTCCATTGTCTTCGACTTCATCTGGCGTCATATGCTGCCCGGGAGCAAATGCGCAGCCTTGCAAAATCAGGCTGGAAAGCAGCACAACAGCTAGGGTTCGCTTCATATATTTTATCCTTCCGAAAGGTGCACGGTGCACCACAGTGATTTCATTGCTTCCCTTACCAACACCGGTACCGCGTTATTGCAGTCGTGCACGCCCCGGTTCGCCTCCTCAACGAGCCTGGTTATACAAAAGATAGATGATTTATTTAAAATGCGTTTTTGTTGAGAAAGCCTTTGAACAGGGTCAACAGAATGATTTTTATGTCCAGCCAGATTGACCAGTGTTCGATGTATTCAAGGTCGAATTCGACGCGTTTCTGCATCTTGTCCAGCGTGTCCGTTTCGCCACGCCAGCCATTGATCTGCGCCCAGCCGGTGATTCCCGGTTTGACCTTGTGCCGCAGCATGTAACCGCTGACTTGCTTGCGGTATTGCTCGTTGTGCGCCACCGCATGAGGCCGTGGGCCGACGATGGACATGTCACCGCGCAACACGTTGAAAAATTGCGGCAGCTCGTCAAGTGAGGTGCGACGCAGGAAAGCGCCGAGGGGTGTGATTCGTGCGTCATTGCGCGTGGCCTGACGGACGTTATCGCCGTTTTCCTGCACGCTCATGCTGCGAAACTTCCAGACCATGATTGGCCGTCCATCCAGTCCATAACGACGCTGTCGAAACAGTACGGGGCCGGGGGATGTGAGCTTGATTGCGATTGCAATCAATACCAGGGGTAAGGCGATCATCAACAGAATCAGGCTGGACAGCACGATGTCTTCCACGCGTTTGACCACGCGCGAGGCGCCGTCCATGGGGGAATCGAAAATGCTGATACTGGCCAGGCCGTTGATGCTCTCACTGCGTGCGTGCAGCAGCTCGAACATGAACATATCCGGAATCAGGTACACCGATGCGGTGGTGTCGCTCAAGCCTTTGACCAACTCGCACAGGTGTGGCTGACCGAGTGCAAGGGTGATGTAAATCTTGTCAACGCGACCTTCACGAGCATCGTTGATCAACTGCTCCAGATTGCCCAGTACCGGCACTCTTCGGCCAACGACGGTGAGGTCCATCTGCTGAGGCTCCTCATCGTAGAAACCGAGCAGATCCATGCCCATCCAGGGGGCGCTGGAAATCGAGGTGGCCAAGCGTTCACCACATTGCCCCGTACCGACAATAGCCACGCGGCGAGTGTTAAAGCCTCGCCGCCGCAAGTTGTGCAACAGGCTGCGGATCAATAGTCGATAACTGCACAGCGTCACCAGCACCAGCGCGAACCAGGCCATTTGGCCGTTGTCCGGCACACTGACGTGGTTAAACAGCAGGTAGTTCACCGTCAGCAGGATGACGAACGTCGTCGACCAATAACTGAAGATTTTGGTCAGTTCACGCAGAATGCGTTCTCCGCGCCAAGAGCCATAGAGCTGGTGATACTCGCCGATCCAGTGGAAGACCAGCACCGAAAGCATGATCAGGATCCACGGCTCGGCGCCCATGGGTGAGCCTTCGACCCGGTTCAGCCAATAGCCGCAGAGCACGATGACGGTTAGATCAAGCAAGCGGTGGGCGACGGATAGCAGGGATTGGTTAGCATGCAAAATGCCACGAAATTGTGTGCTCATGACCTGTGCTCGTTCAGAGTGATTTGATCGGAACTACACGTGCGTGGTGATCGGCGACGGCCACTGGCGGAGTAGATACCGCTGCGCTCGCTGGCCGAGGATGGCGCGAGGTGTGCGCGGCGCTCAAGCGTGCTTCGACGAAGTTTTTGATCTCTTGCTCGAAGCGCTCGCAGGAAAAACGCTCGGCGTTGGTGCGACAGGACTGGGCGCTGATCCGGGGCTTGGCGTTTTCGAATTCGCCGATGGCCGCCACCAGTGCGGATACCGTCTGCTGGTGATAGAACACGCCGGTCGGCATGGGATGGTCGAGACCACAGATGGTTTCAAGCACGCCACCCTTGGCATAGGCGATCACCGGGGTGCCACAGGCTTGCGCTTCTACCGGGCTGATGCCGAAGTCTTCCTCGGCGGCAAAGACAAAGGCCTTGGCGTTGCGCATGTGTTCGAGCAACACGGCAAACGGTTGATAACCCAGCAGGGTCACGTTCGGCGCGTGGATGGCGCGTGCTTTTGCCATTTCTGGACCATCGCCGATCACGATCAGACGTTTGTCCGGCATTGCCGCGAAAGCTTCGATGATCATCGGCATGCGCTTGTAAGGCACCATGCGCGAGGCCGTCAGGTAGTACTCCTGTTTGGTTTCTTGCAGGGTGAACCCCAAGGTGTCCACCGGTGGGTAGATCACTGTCGATTCGCGGCGATAGGCTTTGGAGATGCGCCGACCAATGAAATACGAGTTGGCGATAAAGTCATCGACCCCGGCGGCGGTGCGTTGATCCCACATGCGTATGTAATGCAGAACTATCCGCGCAAGCTTGCCTTTGAAGCCTTTGTTCAGGCCGGCTTCGTGTAGGTACTGGTGTTGCAAGTCCCAGGCGTAGCGGATCGGCGAATGGACATAGCTGATGTGCAACTGATCGGGGCCGCTCAGCACCCCTTTGGCCACGGCATGGCTACTGGAAATGATCAGGTCATAACCGGACAGATCCAGTTGCTCGATGGCCAGCGGCATCAAGGGCAAGTATTTCTGATAATGGGTTTTGGCTTTTGGCAGATTCTGGATGAACGTAGTCTGAGCCTTCTTGCCACCCAAATGGGCGCGATCCTGATCGCTGAGAAAATCGATCACCGAGAACAGATCAGCCTCCGGCCAGGCCTTTATCAGCGCAGCGAGCACGCGCTCGGCGCCAGCGTAGGTCACCAGCCAGTCATGGACGATAGCAATTTTCATTGGATTTTCTCATGTGTGCACACGCCCGGGTTCAGGCTCGGGCAGGCTGCGTCTTGGTGTGACGATTGTTAAGGCGCGTACCGAGTTTGATAAAAGGCAGTTCGACACAGCATCAACACTGATGGGCGCAACAGATTCCGCGAATGACTGATCGCACCCAGCCATAGCAGCAATAGGAATGCTTCAAGACTTGCTGGAAGACGATTTCGCAGGAATGCTCTCGTTAACAGCCTGCTTCGTCGCCGTGTGCCGGGGCAGTTCTGGGGCGCTGGGTTGCGTGAGCACGGCATCGATGCGTTGGGAAACGCGGCGGGCCGAGTCCTCCCAGGAAAACCGTGTCACGTTGTTCAAGCCGCGACGGCGCAGAGATTGACGTAATGAAATATCGGTAAGAATGCGCTCCATGGCCGAGGCAATATGGCCGACGTCCAGGGGGTCGAAGTACAGCGCGCTGGCTTGCAGCACCTCGGGAATCGATGCGGCATTGGCTGCCAGTACCGGGCAACCACAGGCCTGTGCTTCCAGCGGCGGGATGCCGAAGCCCTCATACAGTGAGGGGAATACGAAAGCTGTTGCGCCCTGATATTGTGCTATCAGCTCGGTGTCGCTGAGCCTGCCGAGAAAGTGGATGCGGGGATCGCTGCTGGCCAGACGTTGCAGGCTAGGGTCAGAGAAGATTTCGCTCGCGGCACCGACAATGTGCAATTGCAGATCCTCTTGAGTACGCAATGTCAGGAATGCTTCGATCATGCGACTGAAGTTTTTGTGCGCACTGGGTGAAGACACCGCCAGCAGGTAGTTCTGCTTGTTGGTGAGTGGCGGCCCCGGTTGAAAGTCGTCGCTGACCGCATTGGGTACTACGAAAATCTTGCTCTCGGGGTAATTATAGAACTGTGAAATTTCCCCTTTCGAAAAATTGCTCACGGTCAACAGCGCTTTGATCCGCATCAGCAGGATGGGGGTCATCACCCGATACAGGGTACGAAATGCGCGGGTGTAGCTTTCCGGGTGACGTACGTAAGTGATGTCGTGGTGGGTGGCAATCTGGTTGCCATACATCAGCGGCGCAGTGCTGCACAGTGACACTAGCAATGGGTTGCCCTGGCGACGCAGATACAGCGGCAGGTCCAGTTGTTCCCAGAGGTGACCGCTATTGCGGCCAATGCATTGCACCTCTAGCGCCTTGGCGCTTTCGTGCATTTTAATGCCATGAGGGGCAACAAAGACCACGTCGTCTCGCATCTGCTTGAGCGCCAGACAGGTCTGCTCAGCGAACCGTTGCACACCGCGCAGTTCCTGAGTGAGAAAACGAGCATTGATCACAATCATCGGAGGCGACCTGAGGGGAAGGTTGAAGGGTAAAAATAGGGTCAGTTGCCGGCCATGGCTGTAAGGGCGCGCAATTTACCGGGCTAAAGAGCGGAGGTTTGATGCCCAGGCTGATGATTTTAGGAAAACCGGTTATAGGGAGCAGTGCCGAGCAGCGACTGTCGTCGCATTGCCAGGCAATACCGCTGTCGAAACGGCCCTTTTCGGGCTCGCCGGTGTCAATGATCTGTACATTGCCACGCTGCGCGCTGCTGGCATCTATGTGTATCTGCTGCGGGTTCTCGCCTGCGCTCCAGGCCACCAGTATCTGTTCCGGGCCTTTGGAGAAACGCAGGAGGTAAGTCGAGCCTTCCACTCGGCTTTTTTCCGGCTCATAACTGTATTCGCGTAACGTTGGACTGATTGCCTTGAGGGTCAGGTAGGCCGGCTTGATCGTCATGTCTTGCTCCAGCAGGCCGAAATTCTGTTTCAGATCGCTGCGGTCTTCGCCGTCATTGAGGAGGTCATACCACCACATGCCCTTGATATCCGGCACGGTACGCACCAGAAAGAAGCTGCGGGCGAGGTACGCAGCTTGGGTTTTTTCATCCACGCCGCACTTACCTTCGTTGCTGGGCCAGCCCATTTCAGTCAGGTACAAAGGCACTGGTTTGCCCGCAATCGACCTAAAATTTGCATCCACCTCGCGCAGCCAGGCAATCCAGTGTTCCGGGGTATGGCGCTCGACATTCCGGCAATACACAGACGGATGCAGTGACAGGCCATCCACTTTGGACAGCACATCCGCTTCGAGTAAACGATCAGCGAATCCCAAGTCGATTCCTCTGCTGGTGATAGCGCCCGCCAGGATTTTTACAGGATGGTTTTGCTCTCGAATACGCTGCACAGTTTCATTAATCAAGGCGATGTAATCGGCTGAGGAACCCGCATCGGCTGGGTTCTCTGAGTCCCACTCATTCCATATTTCGAAAAAATCGACGCGGCCCCTCAACTTCCTAGTGACGAAACTTGCATAGTTGCCGAAGGCTGCCCTGACTTGCGGCTCGCGGGGTTTTGCATTGTTGGCGTAAAACGGGTTGCCATAACCCAGTACCAACAGCGGTCCTAATCGATGTTCGTGCGCTTTGCTCAACCAGTCTTTCCAGGCCGGGTCGATATGTAACTGGCCACGCCGGGGTTCAACCGTCGACCAATAGGCTTCGTCACGTACCGAGTCGATCCCAGCGTCGCTGATCAATTTCATGGCGCTGGCCGATGAGTCGTTTTTATTGAGCAGGTGAGTACCAACGCCAACGATGAACGATTCATCACCCATGGCTGCGATGCTGAGAAACAGGCTCGTGAGAAATAACGTCAGTTGCTGGCGTGACGTGGTTAGATTAGGAGTGAGCATGTTTCGTCTCAGTGAAGAAACAACGGTCCGGAGCGGTTGCTCAGGGTCACGGGCCGGGCAATACCGAATGGGACAGGGGTTGATCTTCATGCCGTACGATTTTGTCCAGAAGGGTCTGGGCGAAAATACTTTGATAGCTGTCGAGCATCAGGTCCAAGTTGAGTAGCGAAGCGACGCTCGTACGTGCCTGGCCGCTAAGCCGGCTGAGCAGCTTCGGCTGCTGATGCAAGCGCAGCATGGCCAAACCTAGTGAGTCCGGGTCATCGGGGTTACATAGCAGGCCGTTGAGCCGATCCTGAATGAGCTCGGGCAACCCACCCATACGGCTGGCGATAACCGGCAGTGAATGGGCGCACGCTTCAACGGCGACCATGCCGAAGGGCTCGTTCCAGATGGATGGCACTACAGCCACATCAATCTGGCTGTAGAACTCCGACGGCACTTGGTAACCGACAAAACTGATGTTTGGCGAGGTCACCAACGCCTTGAGCCGCGCTTCATCATTGCGCTGGCCGCGTCCGGCAATCTGTAATGTGGCGTCGAACGGCAGGCGTTGGAATTGGTCGATCAGCCAGTGCACGCCCTTCGCCTCGGACAGCGTGCCCATGTAGCCAAAACGCAGCGGTTCCTTAGTGTTCAGGGCATTGGCGTGCCGAGGCTTTACCGTTGGCGCGGGGAATGGGCTGCTGTTGTGCACGACATAGGCCTTGGCACCCTGGAAATAGCCTTGGCCTTGCAAGGTGTCGAGCATGAAACGACTTACTCCAACCACGGTATCGACCTGGGCCGAGCGCGAGTCATAGCCCTTGCGAAACACTTTGCAGCTGAAGCACTGGCGCTCACAGTTTTTGCCGTTTTTGAACATCGTGCTACTGGGGCAGAGCAGGTACATGTCATGCAATACCTGGACAATAGGTAAGTCAGCTGCGCGGATCTCGTCCCAGGCTGAAACCGACCAACCACTCAGATTGTGGCAGACCACCACATCTGGCTGCTCTGCGCGGATGACATCACGTACATACTCGCGCATGTCGCTGTTATAGCGGTCGCGCATATGCCAGCGTAGTCGACTCAACTGCCCGGGGCGCTGCTCGGTATGGTGCCAATAGAGGTTGCGCAGGCCCGCGCGATAAACCTTGATCTGGTTTAGCGAGTCTTCCCTCAGCCCCGGCTCTGGTGCAGTGGCTAATACCACCACCTTGCAGCCACGTGCTTGCAGGCCTTCCGCAGTGCGCTGCAGGATGATCTCTGCGCCGCCGCCGATATGTGGAGGATAAAGACTGTTGATGAACAGTACTTTCATAGTGGATACGACTGATGTAGCCCTAGCACGCCGGACTCACCGTCGTGAATGGCCTTTTCGATCAGGCTCAAGCGTTGTTCTGCGCCACGTCGTTTGGCGATCACCCGCAGCAGGCGAAAGAACACCCAGCGGTTGAGACTGTACAGCCATGACGATGATGCCCAGATGTTCTTGTCGAACCATGCCTGATTACGCGCGCCGTAATAGGCGCGCAGGTCTGAACCACCCAGCAGGAAGCTTTCATAGATGTTGTTGGTTTTGGCCTTGATGTTCCACGACTCTTCCAGGTCGTCGAGGAGCGCGTCGGGAACCAGGAATATCCGGCCGCCGCCAGCGGTGATACGCCAGGTGTATTCACTGTCATCCGCATACAGCAACAACGCGTCCAGCGGCAGCCCTATTTTTTTATACAGGCTGCGGTGGGCGAGCAAGCCGCCATAGGTCGCGAACGGTAATTGCACCATGGGCATTTGCGACTGCTTGGCCCGAGGATGGCCCCAAGGCAAGCGCCGCCAAATCTTGTAGGGCAACTGGGCGATATGGAAACCGAAGAAGCTCGAGCGTCGCTGAATGGCGAAGCGCTTGGGGACACCAGCGGCGAAGTCTGCCTGATGGGTCGGGCGGAATCCCAATACGGCGGCTTTCTCACGGCCATCAATGCGCTCGCGTTGATACAGGCATTGGTGCAAGGTCGCGATGGCATTGACGGTCGGTGCGTTATCGTCATCCATCAGCCAGATGTAATCGGCACCGGCATCCAGCGCAGCCTTGATACCCACGGAGTAGCCTTTGGCCGAACCGGTGTTGTGCTGCAGGTAAATGATTTGAACCTGGCCGGGCCAGGCCCGAGTCAGGGATTCGAGTGGCGCCACCGACGCATTGCTGACGATGATTACCCGTTCGATCTGGGGGCTGGCCAAGGAGCGACCGACCAGCGTTTGTAGGTAAGACAAGCGATCACCATAGGTGAGTGTCACCAGCGTTGTTTTAGGGGTCATGGTGAGTTCCAGGCGATTAGAAAAAATCGAAGA
Organism: Pseudomonas sp. 10C3; assembly: GCF_036346185.1. Classification (NCBI taxonomy): domain Bacteria; kingdom Pseudomonadati; phylum Pseudomonadota; class Gammaproteobacteria; order Pseudomonadales; family Pseudomonadaceae; genus Pseudomonas; species Pseudomonas sp. 10C3. The sequence goes on from NZ_JASJVE010000007.1 coordinate 216,109, forward strand.
TCTGCGCAAGCGACCTTTCAGACTCGCACTTCCATCCGCGCCAGGCTGCTGATGGGCAGCGTGACCTTTTGTTCACGTTGCAGCAGATTGAGCAGGATCACGGCACGCTCTTCGCCGTCCGCAGTGAGGAAAATCGCTTCAATGTCGCAGAACCCGACGGACTTAATGAGTACGTGCTCGCCCTCTTGAAACTCCGGCTGCGGGGCAGGGGACAACAGTCGTTGGCGAATCTGCTCAATCAGTTCGTCCTGCACCGGCACAGGATGCCCACCGAAGGTGACGATGCGCGCTACCCCGCGCGTTGAGCGGATCGGGTACCAGTTGTCATGCACCTGATCCATGCGGATAAACAGGTAGCCGGGGAATAACTCTTCCTCGCTGACGGCCCGTGGATTGCGCTTCTTCGGCGCCGCTGCTTTGAGTGGGCGATAGCATTCGAACTGCTGACGTTGCAGGTGCTCTTCAGCGCGAGCTTCCTGACGCGGCTTGGTCTGGATTAGATACCAGCGAGCGGGGCTTTCCGTGTAAGACATATGTTTACTCCACTGCAATCCGGGTTTGACTGGGTAGTACAACATCAGGTGTTCAGGCGGTGGCGGCCAAGGCCTTATGTCCATGAGGCGCGGTGCTGTTACTGAGCGAGTAGCACGACAGCAGTTGTTGAACTTGCTCGACACAGTTGAACATCAGTACATCAATGATCGACAGATTGGCTACGAAGGGATCTCTGTATTGCCGATAGCCGATGGGGTCGATTTTGAAGAACTGCAGCGACAGGTCATGTCGCGCAAAATACTCAGGGTCATACAACTCAGCCCCGCCAATGGGATTGAGATAACGCTCGCAAGCAAGATTGCGCACGATTCGTACCACCCGATCCTGTTTGTCGATGGGGGGGCCGATGTCCAAATCAGAGCTACGAAAAATCGGCGTATCAATGTGCAGATAGGCGCACATTTCCCTGATCGAATGTTCGATGTAAAGCGCCAGGTTCTGTTGAGGGAAGTTTATCAATCGCTCCAGTAAGGGCATGACTTGAGCAAAGTACGGAGCCTTGCGATAACTTTGGGTGATCAGGCTTATCAGGCGTTGAGCCTCGTCGGCGAAGTTGTCGCACAGTTCACGCTGGTTGATCGGCAGATCGAATCGATCCCGTTTCAGCGGAAAGGTAATCAGTTTGGCTTCGCCGTTGTAAAGGATGCGGTTGCGGTTGACCCAACCCGACCTGATGTACTGCAAGTCATCGCCAAGGACGAAGACATCGCTTGATGCAATCAGTTGGAAGTAACCCAGGTAGGGAAACAGGTACGGCTGCATCATTGCGAGCGTCTTGGCCATGTTCATCTCCTTGATGTCAGTGATATCCGTGCGTTCACTTTCGAGCGGGACTGTAGTCATATCCATAGGCTGAGCAGTCATAGGCATTGTTCGATGCCTTGCGCAAAACGCCATTGAAAATGGCGCCTTTGATGACCACACCGTTTTGGCCCAGACGGCGTTTGCAGGCTTCGATTTCCTTGACGGTGCTCAGGCCGAAACGGGTGACCAGTAAACAGGTGCCCGCCTGGCGTCCGACCAAGGTGGCGTCGGTCACAGCGAGGATCGGTGGCGTATCGATAATTACCAAGTCATAGAGCGGCGACAAGTCGCTGAGTAGCTTGTTGAAGTTGTCGTGCATCAACAACTCCGACGGGTTGGGTGCAGCAAAACCACAGGAGATAAAGTCCAGATTAGGCACTTCGGTGGCGTTGATCACTTCCCGGCTTGTCAGGCGAGCGGCGAGCGTATCGGACAGACCGTGTTTAGGGTGCAGGCCGAATACCTTGTGCAAATAGCCCTTGCGCATATCAGCGTCGATCAGCAGTACACGCTTACCCGTCTGGGCAATGATCACCGCCAGGTTGCTGGACACGAACGACTTGCCCGAACCGGGTGACGGGCTGGAAATCATCAATACATTGTTACGTGCTTCGAGCATCGCGAAGTGCAGGCTGGTGCGCAGACTGCGCAGCGACTCCACGGCCAACTCGGAGGGTTCGGAGACGCTCAGCAACTTCGATTCCTTGCCCGCGGAACGGCTCTGGTTATGTTTTTCCAGGCGCTCTTGTTTTCGCGAGTACGGCAGCGAGGCATAAACTGGCATGCCCAGGTTTTCGATGATTTCCGGGTTGTCCACGCCGCGATAGAACGCTTGGCGCAGGAATACCACGATGACTGCCACCAATGCGCCAATCAAGGTTGCGATAACCACGATCAGTTTGCGCATGGGCCTGACTGGCTCTTCGACATTGACGTCAGCGTTGTCGATGATGCGTACGTTACCGATGCTGCCGGCGCGAAGGATGTCCTGTTCCTGGCTCTTGTTCAGCAGCAAGGTGTAGGTCTGAGTGGTGACTTGCATGTCGCGCGTCAAGCGCAGCAACTCTTGCTGGGTGACAGGCAACGCCTGGATTTTTTTCAACAGGCCTTGTTTCTGTGCTTCAAGTTGACCCATCTGAGTCATCAGCGCGCGGTAGGTAGGGTGTTCGCGGGTGTACAGCCGTTCAACCTCGACCCTTTTGAGTTTCAGTTCGGAGAGCATGGAGTCGAGGTTGACTACTTGGTCGAGCACTGATTTGGTTTCGATGCTCAGGTCCACCGATTTTGCGCTGGCCTGGAAAGCGTTCAGGGCTTGCTCTGATTGCTCAAGCTGCTTACGTACCAGCGGCAGTTGCGAGCGCAGAAACTCCAGGCGCTGTGCGGCTTCGGCAGAGCTGCGTTCAACGTTCTGGCGCACGTACAGGTGGCTGACTTCATCGAGGATAATCTTGGCCTGTATGGGGTTGGTGTCCTGAATGGACAGGTAAATGATCCCTGAATCCTTGCCGGCTTCATTGATGGTCAGGCGGCCCTGATATTCCAGTGCGCTGGTCAGCGTGCGCTCTTTGGTCAGCTTGAACTCAGTGCCGGGGCGAGCCTTAAGCGTGGCCACCTGGATTTTTACGCCATTGCCTTCGACGGTCTGATTGGTCTGGCCCTTGAGCAGCAGCTTGCTTTTTTTGTCATACAGCGAGAACGCGTCTGCTCCGTCGGCCACCAGTGTCATCGGTTCGCCGAGCAGTGCGTCAGGAACTTCCAGCTGGAAGACGCTGATTTGTTCGCCCCCCCACGCGTAGTTCTTCAGGCCGAACAAGGGTTCAGCGAAGCTGCCTTCGGTTAGCGGTTTGTAAGTTCGGGCCATGTATGCGCCGAACACAGGGAAGTACCGTGGCTTCTGGATAATGTTGAGCTTGAGGTCTTCGACCACACGGCCGAGCACGGCCCGCGACTTGATCAGCTCGATCTCGGTAGTGGCCTGAGACACAGACATAGGCTTGCCGCTGACTTCGGTAGTCGCTTCAATGCCGATTTTTTTAGGCTCGATTTGAATCATCGCAGCGGCTTGATAGGCCGGTGTCGCGAGCAGGGCGTAGGCCACGCCGATCAGGCAAAAAAAGCTGATGATCGAGGCGATCAGACCCTTGTGATCAAATAATGTGCGCAAGATAGTTGCCAAATCGATCCGGGTGTCCTGGTAATAGTCCAGGGAAGAGCGGTTCATAGCGGTCATTTATCTTGTTACTCCTGACTGTAGGTAAGGGAGCCAGTCATCGACACAACGCGAAAGGTGCTCGAAGGTCTGTTCGAAGGCTAGTTTCGGGCGCCGGTAGGGGTCGGCTATTTCCAGCTCGTGTTGCCATTTGCCAATCAAAAACACTTTGCCGCGCGCTTCTGGAGCCAGTTTCAAAATACTTTGCATCTGCGCCTGTTCCATGAGCAGGATCAGCTCGGCCTGGCGCAACATCTGTCGGTCGACCTGACGCGCCTCATGGCGGTGAGCAGGCACTTGATGCGTCTTCAGGACTTCGCGGGCCAGAGGGTCCATCGGCGCGCAAAGCATTGCGTGAATCCCTGCCGATGAAATCTGCACACCGGATGCCTGCACGCGTTGGCGGAACATCGCCTCAGCCATCGGGCTGCGGCAGATATTGCCGACGCAGATCACTAACAGGTTATTGAACATGACCTTTGCTGCCCGACAGCATCAGCCACAGACGTTTGTTTAGATTGACGCTGACGTTACGTGCCACCAGCAGCAACGCGTGTAGTTTGTTCAGCGGCCTTATGGCCGACAGCGACAAACCAAACACCTGAATCAGAAAGTATTCATACAATTCCTGATTGCCAATACGGTTGTAGTAGTTGGCCAGGCTGGTGCATGTCTGCAGGCTCATGTGCAATTTCCGTTTGTGCGATCGCATGGAGAAAACTCCACCCGGATGCAGGCGGTACATGGCAGGCTTGATCTCGGCGAGGAATTTACCTTTGCCAAATGCGCCGAGCAGCGACCACCAACACAGGTCGTTGAGTGGCGCGAGGAGCAACTCTGGCGGCAGCTTGAAAAAGACATTACGAAAGCACACGGTCAGCGTTGAAATCGGTCGGGCCTTTTGCAGTTCGATGGCGCTGGCGTCGCGACGTAATTCGCCCTGTAACTGGATGCCTCGCTCACCATCGTGGTCGAAGGACATGGCGTCGTGATAGGTCAGTGCGTAATCCGGATGACTCTCGAGGAAGTCCACTTGGATTTGAAGTTTGCGTGGGTCGGTCCAGTAGTCGTCGGCCTCGCAATAAGCGATGTAGCGTCCACGCGCTTCCTTGAACAGTGCCGGTACGCAGGGATTGCCTTGCTGGTACTGATTAACGTCTTGATAAAACGGCCTGATGATTCCTGGATAACGTTCGGCATACTCGGCGATGACGCGCGCAGTGCCATCGGTGGACGCATCGTCGTTGATCAGGATTTCGAAAGGAAAATTCGTTTGTTGTGCCAGAAAGCTTTCTAGCGTCTGGGCGATAAACGCCTCCTGGTTATAGGCGGGGCAGACGATGCTCAACAGCGGCTCGGGAGCGCGCGGCTCAGTGGTGGCATTTTGCGAGGTGGCATCCATGGCTCAAGTACTCGGTTTGCTGAACAAAATGAAAATCTTCACGGCCAGAGGCTTATAGCTTGCTGCCACCAGCGTCAGGGTTACCAGACCACACACCGCCAAGCCCATGAACGTCGTGATGCGGTCATCACCTGCAATCATGCGAAACAGCGGTTCGCTGATAACAATCCCGATCGCGGTCATCAGGCTGATACGCAAAATATCGTGTAGCCATCGGCCATTAATGCCTGGTGCCAATCGGTTGTGCACGATCGGTGGCCAGATCAGGAAAGACACTAGGCGCAGAGCGAACCAGGCCACTGCTGCGCCGTAGGCGCCTTGATAATGGATGGCCAGAAGCATCACCGGCACGGTCACTACGGCTGACACCACGCTGTACCAAACATGCAACTCGATCTTTCCATGGGCGTATTGTAGGTAAAACTGGAAGGCACTGGCGGCCATGATCGCGCTGCCCAATGAGTACCAGAGGAGTATCGAATGGCTCCATTGGGCAGCAACGTGGTCACCGGTCCAAGCGTAAATCAGCGGTTCGGCGTGCACCCCGATCACCGCAGCCAGTGGAAACAGAACGGTGCACACGAATCGGTTGGCGGATAGAAACAGAGCATGCATATCGTCCTGACGGCCTTCTGCCATCAGTACAGTCAAGCGGGGTAATAGCGTTTGCGCCAGTGGGTTGGCCAACATCAGGATGCCGGTGCTGATAAGTGCTACCAGCGAGAAATAACCGTACTCTTTGAGCAGCAGCATTTCCGAGAGCAACACCTTGTCTATCTGAGTCAAGACGATCCACAACACGGTTGTCAGGGACATGCTGGCCGCAAACGGAATGATCGGCTTGACCAGTGCCCAGTTGAAACCGCTCAACAGATGCGGGGTTGGCATTTGCTGGTAGGCCCGGGCCGCGAAGATCAAGGTTTCGATCAATCCCACCAGCACCTGGAATTCGAAAAAGTCCCGAGGGTCGTTCGAAATGGAACTGACCAGTAGCAACCCGCCGAAATAGCGCAGGGTGGCAATGATCACATTGGCGATGTTTAGCCACGCGTGTTGTTCCAAACCTTGTATGCCGCTTTTGTAGAGCGTCGAATACAGGCGCAAGGCGATGATCAGCCCCATCATGCTGATACAGCTGATAAGGGTTTGGTGATCCAAGACCTGAGCGTTGAGCCATTTCACTGCAATCCATGGGCTGGCCGCGTAAATCACCACGCAGCACAGTACTGCCAGTGGCACGAAGATAATCTCGAACGAGCGCAGCAAATGCCCCGCGTTTCGTTCTTCAGTCGGCAAACTCTGCTGGTGCGCAACAGCACGAACCAGGCTGGGTGACATCCCTGCATCAAGTAGCTGTAGCCATGCCTGCATGACGGAAAAGAAACCGATCAGGCCATACGCTTCGGCCCCTAGATGGCCGAGGTAGAACGGCATTATCAGAATGCCAACCAGCAGCGCGTAGGCCTGTCCGGCATAGCTCAAGGTGGTGTTTCTGATGACGGAAAGTTTTCTCGGCATGGCGTTTAGATAACCTGAGCGAAGGCCGTATCTTTAAAGCTGATCGGGCCAAGACTGCATTCAGTGATAAGGGTGTCGATGATCTTGTCTTGGTCATCGTGTGCCAGCCCCGGATAGATCGGCAGGCAAAGTACGCGCTGGCTCAAGGCTCGCGAAGCGCTCTGGGCGGCTTGGGGCTGCAGGTATTCGAGGGTGTCCAGAGACGGGTAGAAATAACGCCGAGGGTTGATGCCTTTATTGTTAAGGGCTGTCCGCACCCGTAATAGTTGTTGTTCACTGTGTAGGCCGATGGGGAAGTAGCTGTTGTTAAGCTCGCTATTGGGTGTGGCTTGTTGAAAATCCACGTAATCGCCCAGCCGAGACTGATAACGATGAGCGATTTCAGCACGCTGTTCGAAGATGCTGTCGATGTCGTCGAGAATGCACAGCCCCATGGCCGCCGAAAACTCGTTGAGTTTGGCGTTAATCCCTAGGCCGTCGATTTTGTCGGTGTCGGCGATGCCGAAGTTGCACAGCAGGTACACACGCCGGGCCAGCTCGTCATCGTTGGTGATGATCGCTCCACCCTCAATGGTATGGAATAACTTGGTCGCATGAAAACTGAGTGTGCTGATGTCGCCCCACGTGAGCACCGACTGACCGGCATGACGAACCCCGAATGCATGGGCACCGTCGTAGACGGTTTTTAGTTGGTGTTTACGCGCAATTTGCTCGATGCGTTCGACCGCACAAGGGTTGCCAAACACATGCGTACCCACGATCGCCGTGGTATCGGAAACGATCCTGCTTTCGATGTGGTCGGGGGAGATGTTCCAGGTGCGCGAGTCAATGTCGGCGAAGATCGGCCGAATACCTTCCCACTGTAACGAACTGCTGGTCGCTACAAAGCTGAACGGTGTAGTCACAGCGCTGCCGCTCAGACCCAGTGCGCGATAAGCGACCTGCAGGGCCAGCGTGCCATTATTGGTCAGCAGCACATGTTTAACGCCCAAAAAAGCCTTGAGGCGCTCCTGCAACTCGCACACCAAGGGACCATGATTGGTTAGCCAGCCCCGTGCGTAGATGCCTTCTACATAGGTTTTGAACTTGTTGATGTCTCCGAGGTAGGTCTTGGTCACGTTGATCATCGAAGCCTCCATGTCTGACGCTGAATAGTGATAGCGAGCATTGAAGTACTGAACTAACCGAGCGTTGATGTGGGCGGCTAACTGCCTGTTTTTCGGCTGACCAACCGGGCTCGACGTTGGTTGATTTTAAGAATGATTCGTGTGGCAAGGCTGCCCGCATGAGGATCGCCATAATGAAAGATGGCGGTCGCACGTTTCAGGTCGGGGCCGACAGTACGGTTTGCATGCAGCGAGCGATAACCCCAGAAGAAATAGATGCTGCCCGGCTCCAACTGCAATGTGGTGGGCTTGAACCAGCCGCGTTGCATTGCCAGGCACATCAACGTGCGACTGAAACGATTTTGCAGCAGCGCTTTTTCAATAACATTGAGGACCACGCTCGAGCGCACGGTTCGTAAGTTAGGAAACAGAACTAAATCTCCGCGCTCTTCACCGTCTTGCGGAATAAAGATGGGAACCAGTGCGGTCACTAGACTGGCGTCGTAATGAAAGCAATTGGACTCCCGTTGTCCCTCGTTCCCTTGTACACAGCGAAGGACCGGAAAAATCTGGTCACTGATGGCCTGTTTGTTTGCGGCTTCGCGATACAACCTGGCCAGCAATGCCTTGAACCGGGGGTCGGCCCAGATATTCACCAGCAGGCTGCCAGCTAATGCCTGTTCGCCGTGATAGGCAAAATACTCGCCGGGATGGAGGTTCGCGTGGTGGTCGGTGTAGGTGCGCAGCTGTTGTAGATCGGCTTCGCTGACGACACCTCTCAGTTGGGCAAAGCCATTGGTATCAATCTCATTGGCCAGCTTTTTTACGTGCGGCTCATCAATGTCAAAAGATAAAGGCATCGCTTCAGGCTCTTTATAGGTAAGTAAGTGAGCGGGACGGCCATCCGGTGCAGCTGCCATTGCTGAGGGGCATGCATTACAAACAAACACCTTCACATCACATCGTTTAAACACGCTACCGCCCGAATCTGCTGATCCCGCCGCGGCCTGGTGACTGAATAACAATGTTTAAACGTTCGTTTAAACGTTCACGCTGTAACTTAGACGAGCGGTCGAAGTAAACCCTCAGGCAATGCTACCGCCCGACCGAGCACGCTCAGTAAAAAAACAAGTGTTCAATTAGTTAACGGACTCCCACAGGCGCAAGAAACTGCACCGTGCCTAAAACTAATTTTGTGTGGGCAGAACTGTAGAACGTGTTGGCTTGACGCGTTGCGCGCTCTGCTCTTTGACAGGGCTGCATTGGCAACGAATCGTCTGACAGACATATATATCGACGGCGGCGTCCTTTCTGTCAAATTATTTCGTCAAGAAACTGTTAAATTTTTGATAAACGGTTTTGTTGTGATTATAAGCTATTGATTTTATTAAGAGTCAAAAAACAATCGCCTGCACCGCTTAGGTGCTGCGACGTTTTTTAGACGCATAAGAAAGGCGGGAATAATGCAATTAATCACGGTGAAGTCTGGGCAAGTAATCACCGGTCCGCTGTGAGTGTAGTTGGCTTTTATTAAAGGACACAAACTGCTCGAATGAGTGCATTGGCACTGTTGTAACTATGGTGTTGAGTGGTTTTTGCTGGGCGCGGTTTTTGAAAGTTGAGCGGGTCGATTCCTGGTCTCCGCAGAGGGGGTTCACTTTTTATCAGTTGAATGTGGCGGTTTAGGACTCAACTGCCAGCAGACGTAGAAATAACCCTTATGTCTAGTAGGGCTATTTGATAAAAGACGAGTATCGTCCATGACGCTGATCACCTTGAGCCGACAGGCAAGGATGAGCCCGGATCAGTGGGGTAAGCGTGCTTGGGTTAGGGTGATATTTTTTATATGCATTTCAGGAATATATAAATAATAATTAATAATTTTTTGATCTATTTAAAATCAGGCACTATCAAGCTTTCGACGCTTCGACGCTTCGACATCACGCAAACATTCCAGCGTTCTGGGTTGTGCGCCTCAGAGTTATCTGTCTATGAAAAGCCTTCCGCTGTATTTCGATTACGCCGCTACCACACCTGTGGATGAGCGTGTCATTAAGGTCATGGTCGAGTGTCTGGGCCGATCCGGGAATTTTGGTAATCCTGCATCCAGCTCCCATCTATATGGTCAGCAGGCCCGGCAAGCTGTCGAACAGGCCCGTCAACAGATTGCCGATCTTGTCGGCGCAAAGGCCACGCAAATAGTCTGGACGTCCGGTGCGACCGAGTCGAACAACCTGGCGCTCAAGGGCGTTGCACAGGCTCGAGTGCAGCGGGGTGGGCATATCATCACCAGCCAGCTTGAGCACAAGGCGATTCTCGATACGGCGCAGCAATTGCAGGCGGCTGGCTACGAGGTGACTTACTTGGCGCCGGATGCTCAGGGTTTGATCGCTCCTGCAGTTGTCAGCGCCGCGCTTCGAGAGGACACCTTTCTGGTGTCCCTGATGTTGGTCAATAACGAGTTGGGCACGCTCAACGATATTGCAGCCATAGGCCAACTCGTCCGTGAGCACGGCGCGCTGTTCCATGTCGATGCCGCTCAAGGTGCTGGCAAAGTAAGCATTGATCTGGCCGCGCTGGCGGTTGATCTGATGTCGTTCTCCGCACACAAAGTCTACGGTCCAAAAGGTATTGGTGCGCTCTATGTCGGGCCGCGTGCCGACCAGCGCTTGCAGGCTCAGATCCATGGTGGCGGACACGAAGGGGGGCTGCGTTCGGGCACGCTGGCCACCCATCAAATTGCGGGCATGGGTGCTGCTTTCGCTTTGGCTGCCGAAGTGTTTGAGCATGAGACTGCTCAGATCGAGCGTCTGCAATTGCGCTTGCGGCAGCAACTGGCCGAGATTCCGGGCTTGCGCGTCAATGGCTGCCCTACCCAGCGGGTCGCGCACACCCTGAGCCTGACCTTTGGCAAAGGCGATCTGAATCTGGATGCACTGAGCAGTGACTTGGCCTTTTCGTCCACGTCAGCCTGTAACTCGGCAAAAAATGCACCGTCGCATGTGCTTCTTGCCCTTGGTCACGATGTGCAGTCTGCGCGTCAGACCATTCGCTTGAGCCTCGGGCGCTTCACCACGGAGGACGATGTTGACCGTGCCGTCCGGTTGATCAAGGCCTCATTGACCGAGCCTGCCTTCTGGGCAGTTGCTCAGCCGTGAGTGCTGCTCCATTATCTGAGCCGGAACATGCCAATTGCCGGTTCAGCGGGAGAGTCAATGAGTACGCAGTCGAAAACCAACGGAGTGGTCGCCGAACGTTTGGCGCAAGTGCGCGCCCTGATGAGCCGGGAGCGTATCGATGCTTACCTGGTGCCGTCGGCGGATCCACACCTTTCTGAATACCTGCCGGGCTATTGGCAGGGCCGGCAGTGGCTTTCGGGTTTCCATGGCTCGGTCGGTACCCTGATCATCACCCAGAGTTTTGCGGGTTTGTGGGCCGACAGCCGTTATTGGGAGCAAGCCACTAAAGAGCTGGCGGGCAGTGGCATCGAGTTGGTGAAATTGATGTCGGGCCAGCCTGGGCCGCTGGATTGGCTGGCTGAAAAGGCCACGAGCAAAAGTGTTGTCGCCGTGGACGGTGCCGTGCTGGCGGTTGCTTCGGCGCGTACGCTCGCGGCCAGGTTATATGAGCGTGGCGCTAGTTTGCGGACGGATTTTGATCTGCTCACAGAACTATGGCTCGACCGTCCTGGGTTGCCGACCAATGCCATTTATCAGCATTTACCACCTCAGGCGAGCGTGAGTCGAGGCGACAAACTGGCCAAATTACGTCAGGCGTTGCAAGAGCGCGGTGCGGATTGGCATTTCATAGCGACCCTAGATGACATCGCCTGGCTGTTCAATCTGCGCGGTGCCGATGTTTCCTATAATCCTGTGTTCATCTCCTTTGCCTTGATTGGTCCTCAACGGATCAGTCTGTTTGTCGACTCCGTCAAAGTTGATGCTGAGCTGCGCCAGGCACTGGAGGGGGAGGGCATCACACTCGTCGAATACACCAACGTTGCCTCGGCGTTGCGTGATGTACCGGCCGATGCACGGCTACTGATTGACCCGACGCGTGTCACCTGTGGCTTGCTGGATCACCTTAAAGCCGAGGTGAGACTGGTTGAAGGGCTCAACCCGACAACGTTGTTCAAGTCGCAAAAAAGCGATGCCGATGTTCAACACATCCGTCAGGCCATGGAACAGGATGGTGCTGCACTTTGTGAGTTCTTTGCCTGGCAGGAAACGACGCAGGGAAAGGAGCCGGTCAGTGAGTTGTCCGTTGATCTTCATTTAGGTCAGGCTCGCGCCCGTCGTCCGGGCTATGTCTCACCAAGCTTCGCCACCATTGCGGGTTTCAATGCCAATGGGGCCATGCCGCATTATCGTGCCACCGAGCGCGAGCATGCGCAGATTGAAGGTGATGGCCTGCTGCTGATCGATTCGGGCGGTCAATACCTGGGTGGCACTACGGACATCACGCGGATGGTGCCCATCGGAACACCCAGCACCGAGCAAAAACGTGATTGCACGCGTGTACTCAAGGGCGTGATCGCGCTGTCTCGGGCACATTTCCCGCGCGGGATCGCTTCACCGTTGCTGGATGCTATCGCTCGAGCGCCGATCTGGGCTGAGGGCATCGATTATGGTCACGGCACCGGGCATGGTGTCGGGTATTTCCTCAATGTGCACGAGGGACCGCAAGTTATCGCCTATCAAGCCGTTGCAGCACCGCAAACGGCGATGCTGCCGGGCATGATCACCTCTATTGAACCGGGCACGTACCGTCCTGGTCGCTGGGGGGTGCGCATCGAAAACCTGGTGCTCGCGGTTGATGCCGGGAAAACCGAATTTGGTGAGTTTCTCAAATTCGAAACCCTGACCCTGTGCCCTATTGATACCCGTTGTCTTGAGGTTTCCTTGCTGGCCCAAGACGAGCGTGACTGGCTAAATGCCTACCATGCTCAGGTCAACAAGCGTCTCAGCCCATTGCTGCAAGGGCCAGCTCTGGAGTGGTTGCGTACACGCACCGTCGCGGTCTAACCCGTCGATTGCGCTGCCGGCTCATACCTGCGGCGCAGCGGCGAAGGCTTCGACCCTATAGTCGACCGTGCGAGTTCGGTTGTGGCTGAAAGCCCGGCGCGGGCCGCGCTGTCGCAATGCATCGGTGCATAGGTGGTTGCGAGAATGCTGTCTACTCCCCGGATTCAACAGCAAGTTCTCGATGTCAGTCACGATTGGCTGGTCCGGCAAATCGATGCGCAAGGGGTGAGCGAATAAGCGAATAGAGCTACTTGCAGATGATGATCATGCTGCGGCTGGTATAGCCCGCTGGGTTGAGACCAAAAGGGTAATCACCTGGATCTTCCACAGCGTCGCCGGATTTGGCGATGAGTTTATAGCCTTTCGCGTCGCATGAGCTGGCCGCCAGTTCATAGCATTTGTCCCAGGAAGAGGTGAGTCCGGAGCAGTTGATATGAAGTCCGCGTTTGCCGATCTTCACCGGTTTGTAGGTCGCTGCACAGCCAACGAGCGCCAGTAATGCCAAGACGATCACTATGTGTTTCATTTCTTTCCTTACCTGGCGAATGCATGAATGCCAGCGCTTTGCTCTAAATTCACGTGTGTGCATGACCGGTGCCGGTGACGTCCAGGTCTGGATGAAGCTCCAAGGGTAATAGCGGTTACGGAGCTCAACATGGCTCAACCTCGTTACAAATGCTAGAGACGTTTTATATCTGCCCCGAAAGCGGGGTCAGTCAGCGGGTACCAACGCTGGTCGTTTTGGGCGCATGGTCAGTGTCGCACCCACCGAAGCCAGAATGATTGAGCCAATGGCTAGCCACTGCGTCAGCGTAAGGCTTTCATGCAGGAAAAGTAGTCCGGACAGTGCCCCAAACGCGGGTTCGATACTCATTAATGTGCTGAAGGTTCGGGCGGGCAAGCGCGTCAACGCCATCATCTCCAGGCTGTAGGGCAAGGCGGTCGACAGAATTGCCACGCCTAACGCGGTCGTGAGCAACGCCGGGTTGAGCAATGCCGAGCCTGCGTGCACGATCCCGATAGGCGCAATGAATATCGCCGCAATCAATACGCCTAGCGCTGCGGTCTGAATGCCGTTGTCCGCACCAGCTTTTTGGCCGGACACGATATACATCGCCCAGCAGACCCCTGCGCCGAGTGCGTAGCCTATCCCGGTCAGGTCGATATTCGCGCCGCTCTCCCCGGTCGGTATGAGCAGCAGCAAGCCTGTGACAGCCAGGATTATCCAGACAAAGTCAATTGCCCTGCGCGAAGAGAGGAGAGCCACGGTCAATGGTCCTGTGAACTCAAGCGCGACGGCGATCCCAAGTGGCACGGTGCGTAAGGACATATAGAAGAGGAAGTTCATGCCGCCCAGCGCGATGCCATAGATGATGACGGTGCGCAATGACTTGGCGGTCAACGTCGCTCGCCAAGGACGCAGGACCAGCAACAGAATCAGACTGGCAAAAACCAGCCTCAAGGTGGTGGTGCCTTGTGCTCCTATTAGAGGAAACATGCTCTTGGCCAACGATGCGCCGGATTGGACCGAGGCCATTGCTATAAGTAGCAGGCCCACCGGGAAGAGAATCGAGCCTAGGCTGCGGTGCTGGTCGGTCATTACGGTTTAATCGTCCACGGTCATCTGAATAGGGGGGGGGCAAGATTAGTAGCGGAGCCTATATTGCTCAGGGGTGTGCGTCAGCTATATATAGAAGGCAGCTTTAGGGTCAGTCACCAGCATTTATGGGGACGTTTTACCAATGTGACAGGTTTGTGAAAATAGGTGTTGACGCCCCAGCTAATCTCTCTATAATTCGCACCTCTTCCGGAGCAGATGAAACGGAAAACTCCTTGTAAATCAAAGAGTTATCCAGAGTAAGCGG